>CAIVPY010000117.1 GCA_903907885.1 uncultured Bacteroidota bacterium | reverse complement strand
TCCAAAAAATAAATAATACAAAAATAACAGCATAAATTATCGCAGTAAAAGCAAATTCATGCAAAAATGCAAACCAATCATGATGATATAAAGCTACATTAAATAAAACTGCAACCCTAATAATATTTAAAACTAATACTAAAAGGGGCAGCAAAAATTGAAAAACAAATTTTTGAATTAAAGTTACCATTAAAAGCGAAAATTGAAGAGATAAATGTAATCAATACACTAGCACCATTGCAGCCTTCGCTCACTGTTATTATATTTCTTCCTAAAAAGAAAAACAATATCTTAGGTGAATTGACTGCCTCTTGAAAGATAACATTAGGAGTAAAATATACAATTACTTTTTGAGATGAAATTGCAACAAAGTAAGTAATTGCATCAACCTGATTTCCTAAAAAATGTAACCAAAACAAATAGATAACATTTAATAAAAAATATAAACCAACTATCTTACCTGCAAAAAACAACAATGATTTTTTTTTAGTTTGATCCATTTTCGAGTTGTAATGCTTCTATTATATTAATAAGGTTTACACAAATATTGGTTTGAATTTCTACATTCATTTCTGTGTGAATAGGTAATGATAAAACGGTATTTCTTATCATATTTGAAGTAGGAAAATCAGCATCCCTATTTTGTTTGATATGAGAATACGCTTTCTGCTTCCATAATTGAATTGGGTAATAAACCATACTAGCAATACCAATATTTTGCAAACGTAGTTTCACTTCATCTCTATTAATATTTTCAGATAACTGAATAGTGTATTGATGAAAAACATGTGATGATTTTTTATCTCTGTAAGGTATTGTGATGGATGTGTTATTTTTAAAATATGAATCATAAAAATCTGCTATTTGATTTCTTTTCATTTCATACTCGTTTAAGTATTTCAACTTCACTCTGAGGATAGCTGCCTGTAAGCTATCCAAACGCGAGTTTGTACCAATTACATCATGCACGTATTGTCGTTCCTGACCATGATTAGCAATCATTCTTATTTTCTTAGCAAGCTCGTCATTATTAGTAAATATTGCTCCTCCATCACCCATACATCCTAAATTTTTGGATGGAAAAAAAGAGGTTGTTCCAATATTACCCATACATCCTGTTCGTTTTTTTTCTCCATTTGCAAAAGTATAAACTGCTCCTAATGATTGGGCATTATCTTCAACAACAAATAAATTATATTGATTGGCAATGCGTAAAATCTCTTCCATGTTTGCACTTTGTCCAAACAAATCAACAGGTATAATCGCTTTTGTCTTGTTGGTTATTTTATCCTCTATTAAATCCGTATTGATATTAAATGTATTGGGGTCTACGTCAACCATTATAGGTATTAGACCTAACAACAAAACCACCTCAATAGCTGCTGCATAAGCATAAGCTGGCACAATTATTTCATCCCCTTTTTTTAGTCCTAATGCCATCAAAGATATTTGCAAAGCATCTGTTCCATTACCACATCCTATCACATGCTTTACACCAAGATAGTTTGCCAATTCATTTTCAAAAGCATAAACTTGCTCACCTTTGATAAAAGCAGAGCTTGCTATTACTTCGTGGATAGCAGCATCAATTTCTGTTTTTATTTTTGCATGTTGGCTGCTTAAATCAAGCATTAAAATGTTGTACTTCATCAATTAACTCTGATTACATTATCTTCTACTAATTTATATTCTTGTTGCGAATCTTTGCAAACAGCATTTCCATTTTCATCAAACACCAAACGGTGTCCATATTCACTTACCCAGCCAATTTGAGTAGCAGGGTTACCAATCAACAAAGCATAATCTTTCACATCTTTTGTAACAACGGCACCTGCACCAATCATAGCATATTTGCCAATTTCAATTCCACAAATTAGGGTAGCATTGGCACCAATGCTTGCCCCTTTTTTAACTAATGTTTTAGCATATTCATTTTTTCTAACAATGGCACTTCGTGGGTTTATCACATTGGTAAAAACCATGGATGGACCTAAGAACACATCATCTTCGCACACAACGCCCGAATAAACAGAGACATTGTTTTGAATTTTATTATTGTTGCCAATAATAACTCCATCAGCTATAAAAACATTTTGCCCGATATTGCAGTCTGCACCTATTACTGCTGAACCCATTAGATGCGAAAAATGCCAGACTTTTGTTCTGGCACCTATGCTACAACCCTTTTCTACGATGGTTGTTTCGTGTATAAAAATCTCTGAATTCATTGGTTACATTTTAAAACAATTTTACTTTAACTTCTATAAATCCGCTCAATCATTTCAATCACTTTCATTCCTTCTTCGGCACTGGTTTTTATGGTGTCTTTTCCTTGCATCACATCTATGATATTTTGTATTACATATCGGTGGTTGGCTGCACTGCCTTTGTAGTTTCCATAATCGTTAGCAGCATTGGTTAGTGGCAAATCGGGCATAGTATAATTTTCAATTTCGCAATGCAATACTTTATCCATGTACTGCCCTCCTACTTTTACCGAGCCTTTTTCTCCAATAATAGTGATGCTGCTTTCCAAGTTTTTATTCCAAACACTGGTACTATAGTTTATCGTTCCAGAGCCTCCTTTTAGCAAATCAAACAGCACAACCCCACTATCTTCAAAATCTATAATTTGCTTGTGGTTGTTGTTATAAAAACGAGATTGAATGTTTTCTATATCTCCAAAAATCCAATAAAGTGTATCAATAAAATGGCTGAATTGTGTAAACAAAGTTCCACCATCTAATGCTTTCTTGCCTTTCCATTCAGAGGCTGCGTAGTATCTTTCGTCACGGTTCCAAAAGCAATTTATTTGTACATGAAATATTTTTCCAAGTATATGATTGCTGATAATCTCTTTTAACCAAGCTGATGGAGGTGAGTATCTATTTTGCATCACACAAAAAATATTTCTATCCTGAGTTTTGGCTAATTGTATTACCTCGTTACAATCGCTGCTGTTAAGACCCATAGGTTTTTCAATAACCACATGGCTATTGTTTTTTAAAACCAATTTAGCCTGACTACAATGTAAATAATTAGGTGTAGCCAAACACACTACATCATAATTCGTATCCGAATGAAGTAATTGTTCTATATCTAAAAATGTTTGTGTAGGATATAATTTACTCAGCTCTTCAATTCTATTTTTATCAACATCTACAATGGCTGCCAACTCAGAATCGTTTCTGTTTAAAATTAAATCTGCATACCTTTTTCCTATGTAACCTATACCAACAACTGCAAATTTTACTTTATCCAAAATCTAATTAAGTATGCTTATTTTTGATTGAACAATTCATAAATAGTATCTCTTACTAATTCCAAATCAGCATTACTTAAATTAGAACCTGACGGTAAACACAAACCATTTTCAAACAACTCAGCGGCTGTTCCATCACCATAAAAAGGATATTTTTCAAACACTGGTTGTATGTGCATAGGTTTCCAAAGTGGACGAGATTCGATATTTTTTTTCTCTAATGTTAAACGAATATCTTCTCTTGTAATGCCATTTGTTTCAGAAGGATTTACTTCAATACAAGTAAGCCACCTATTGCTAAACGAACCTTCAGATTCTTGATGAAATGTTATGCCTTTAATGTTTGATAAGGCCTTTTCATAAAACTCAAAATTAGCTCTACGTTGAGCTACTCTATCATTTAAAACCGTCATTTGACCTCTACCAATTCCCGCACAAACATTGCTCATACGATAGTTATAACCAATATGCGAGTGTTGGTAATGCGGGGCATTATCTCTTGCTTGTGTGGCTAAAAAACGAGCTTTGTTTATATAGTCTTCATTGTTTGAAATCAAAGCACCACCACCAGAGGTAGTAATGATTTTATTCCCATTGAATGACAATACACCTAACTCTCCAAACGTACCACAAGCTTTGTCGTTCAATCTCGACCCTAACCCTTCGGCAGCATCTTCGATAATTGCAATATCAAACTCTTTAGCAATAGCTACTATCTCATCCATCTTTGCAGGCATGCCATACAAATGAACTGGAATAATAGCTTTGGGCTTTTTGCCTTTTGCTATTCTATCTTCAATGGCTCTTCGTAAATGCTTCGGGCACATGTTCCAAGTATCTTTTTCCGAATCGATAAAAACAGGAATGGCACCTTGATATACGATAGGATTAGCCGATGCAGAGAAAGTAAAACTTTGACAAAGCACTTCATCACCTGCAACCACTCCAAGCATTATCAATGATAAATGTATAGCTGAAGTTCCTGAGCTTAAAGCTGCAGCATAACCCGACTTGGTATAGCTTACTAAATCTTTTTCAAAACCATCCACATGTGGGCCCAATGGAGCAATCCAATTGGTATCGAAAGCTTCTTTTACATATTCAAATTCTTTACCACTCATGTGTGGCGATGAAAGCCATATTTTATTATTCATTATTATCTATTTTTTATTTTGTCAGCTAAATTTTTATTGAAAATATAAATCAAAAAGGGTAGTGTTGGAAACTGGAATAAAAATTTATAAGTGATATCAGCTCTACTAAAAATATTTGATCCTATCCATTTAACAGTATGATTATCACTCTGCCCAAAATAATAACTAAATGTTCGTGTTAAAAACAGGGTTACTAGCGTAAAAAGCAAAACATTCATATAAATCTTTTGATTCAATAATAAGTGCAATCTATATTGAAGGTAAAAACTTATGAGAAAAAGATGAAAATTTGAATAAACATACAACCACAAAAAATCATTACTATGGATGTTAATTTGCATGATTATGTAATCATCGTTTTTAACCATCTCACCCATGTTTTTCACTAAACACAATGTATCATCAACTATTTTCAAATTATATACATTCAAAAAATAGTTTACAATGGCATATAAAACTACTAAAAAGAAAATGGTGATTTTATTGTTCATCTAATGATATATCTTTTTTCTGATTTGCATTTTGGATAATAGTCCATCTGTGCCAAAGCCATAATATATAACCATATACAATAAACATAAATGTATAATGGTGATGAAAATCTGCTTGCTGCTTATCAAACATAGTT
>CAIVPY010000116.1 GCA_903907885.1 uncultured Bacteroidota bacterium | reverse complement strand
TTTCATGGGGCAAAAGGGCGATAGCTTCAATTTTTTCATCTTTCCCATGAGCAAATTTATCGAGCATAAAGGGTTTAAGCTTATTGTTATCAAAAAGCCATTTCAAAACCACCCTTATCAATTGAAATCGCTTGTTAAGTGTGTTGTTCATTTCCTTTTTTGTTAAGCAAAAAGCTTTTAATTTTTCCGCAAAGGCATTATTAATATCCTTTGCTCTCAAATTTGGATAGTGCTGCTCAAAGAAGCGTTGCAAAGTCTTATATTTTTTTATGGTATTTTCAGCCTTTACCAGTTTGTGCAACTCGTAATATTGTTTGATGTAAATACTAAATAAATCAGCAGAAAGGGCTTTGTTTTCCTTTTCTGGTTCATTCTCAAAAAGCAAAACTTTGAGGTCGTTAATGTTAAAATCACTCACATTTAAGTACCTGTGTTCGATGTCGTATTTTTCGATAATATTCCTAAACTCGTTTAGTTTATCATTTACGGCCTTATTGGTAGATTTCTGTTTATCCTGTATCCACTCACTTGGCTTAATGCTTATTCCAGTAATAACTTTTTCCCTCAGACCCTTGTCACTGGTAATATATAAAACAAGGCTTGTTTTGCTTTTGGCATTTTTATCTCTGAGGTGGATACTCGTCCTAATTTTTAATTCCATGTTTGCTTACGTTTTAAAGGGGGTTTTATCAAAACCGTGGACAAAACCGTGGACAAACTTAGATAAAAATCAATAAAATTCAATAAATTTTATAAACACAAAACTTCGTAGAAGCCTTTATTTATTGGCTTCATTTGGCGTATTTACTATGAAAATTGAGGTGTGGTAAAAAAGTCCCGCCTCGGGTACGAAGTATACTGTAAAGTCCAATAAAATATGGACTCACAGAAACAGGGTAAAAAACCGTAAACAAAATTTGTTTGCGGTTTTTTATTGCTCTTATTTTCCTTTGGATTTTCCCCCTAACTATACGTATTGTATCTAGTTGACTAGGATTTGTTTATCTAATAATTTATATCAACGTCAAATACTGCTTTTGAATGGTATGATAGGCTTGTTCGTTAACGGGTACCAATGGCAGTCGCAATACATTTTCGCATATCCCCATTTGCTGAAGAAGTGCTTTTATACCTCCTGGGTTTCCATCTAGGTAAATAGATTTCATGATTTTGTATAATTTAAAATGCAAGCTGCATGCTGTGCTCATATCACCAGCCAATGCAGCTCTCACCATGTCTGAAAAGTCTTTAGGATAGGCTTGCCCAATTACAGAAATCACACCTTGCATACCCATACCAATAAAAGGCACCGTTAAGTTATCATCTCCACTAATAATGGCAAAATGTGCAGGAGCTTCATGCAACAAATCCATAAATTGTTCGGCATTGCCAGATGCTTCTTTAATGGCAATAAACTTTTTGCTGGCATTGGCCAAACGCAAAGTGGTGCTAGCTGTCATATTGCTCATGGTGCGGCCAGGCACATTATACAAAATAATGGGTTTAGGTGAAGCCTCGGCCACGGCCATAAAATGTTGATAGATGCCTTCTTGCGAAGGTTTGTTATAAAAGGGACTTACTGAAAGAATGGCATCATAAGATGTAAAATCAAAGGCTTTAATCCAGTCTGTAATTTCTTGGGTAAAATTTCCACCTATGCCCGCTACGCATGGCACTCGGCCATTGGTCTGTTGTGCAATGAAGCTATATACTTGCTTTTTCTCGTCCTTGCTTAGGGTAACGCTTTCGCCTGTAGTACCAAGGGCTACAAGGTACTCAACACCCCCTGCAATGGTGTGTTCAATAAGGTTTGACAAAGCATCAAAATCGATGCTATAATCTTTTTTAAACGGTGTGATAAGTGCTAAGCCTGTTCCTTTCATACCGCAAATTAATTTAATTAAAACGATACTGAAAAATTTTAGAGAAAGGTTTGAGCAACAAAGTAAATAATCGGGGTTTCATATGGTTTATTTTCCAGGCTTTTCTATCTTCGATGTTAGCCTTTAACCTATTGCCAATACTGCGATTACT
>CAIVPY010000115.1 GCA_903907885.1 uncultured Bacteroidota bacterium | reverse complement strand
ATCATAAGTTGAAACTATGTATGACCAATCGGATGTAATCACATTAGAGGTTGACAAACTTCCTGTTGCACTCCCTACTGTTCCATTAGAAAATGCACTATAGTATTTATTCGTATATGGATTAGGAGTGTTATTACCTCCAACACCTAAGGAGTATGAAGTATAAGGGTCATTTGTGGTGCTATATCTTTTTTCCATTACGGGCGACCATTGGTTTGCATTAACGTCCACTTTAACCCAAGCGCACATGGTAATGTTTTGTTGAGGCTGAATAGATGTAGAAGCAGGTATAAGGATATAACTACTTGTCCCATTAAATTGATAGGCTCCATTTGCATTTCCAAATCTATCAGTCGTTAATGTTGTATTCGAAACTGTACCATGATTTCCATAACCTGAAGAGTCACCTGCATTGCCATTAAATTTATACCACGCAACTAAACTTTGTGGATTATACATTAAAGCAATTTCAGATGCATCTAATGCCCTGTTATGAATTGACACATCATCTATTTTTCCTTTAAAATATTGGTTCGCTTGAGAGTTGTTTCCGATTAATAAAGGCATGTTGCTATAACCAATATTTCCAGTAAACACTACAGAGGTATCATATACACCATTTACATACAAACTAATTGTATTACCATCATAAACTCCTGTAAGCATATACCAATTATTTGTAGATAGTGTACCTTTTTGTACCGCATTTTTACCCGAGCCTACAGTACCATATTAGAGGCTCCAAAATAATATTTGTTATTATAAGGTGCGGCAACATTCCCCCAATGTATGCCATAAGATTCGTATGGATCGGTGGCAGAGGCGTATCTTTTTGATACTACTGGACCCCATTGATTGCTATTTGTTTCAGGGTAAATCCAAGCATTTATAGTAATTGCATTAGCTGGTGATATGGTTGGATTTGAATTTATTTGAATATATTGGCTTGTACCATTAAATTGATAGGCTGCATTGGAATTGTTAAATCTATCAGCAGTCAGACTTGAGCCTCCAATCACAGTTCCATGATTTCCATTGCCTGAAGAATCGCCTGCATTGCCATTAAATTTGTACCATGCCATTAATCCGTTTGTAGGAACTTGAGAAAATAAAAGAGAACTTAATAAAAAGAGTAATACACTTGAGGTAATTTTTTTCATATACAATGGTATAAATAAGAATCGTAAATAAAAAATCAATAACTATTTTAAATTAATAATACGCATTTTTAGTTACCATAGTGTTTTATTTGCATGAAATACAAAAAGAGTTTGAAAGATAATAAACCCAAAAACAACTATGTAAGTAATAGTTTATGGTCACTTTTAGAAAAAGTATCACGCATCGTTTCGGGCTTATTGGTAGGTGTATTGGTGGCAAGGTATTTGGGCCCCGCACAATTTGGGGCTATTAGTTATGCCTTAAATATTGTTGCCATTTTTACTATATTTTCTACATTGGGTCTTGATAGTATAGTGGTTAGAGAACTTATAGTTAGAAAAGATAAAGCATACGAAATTTTAGGAACTGCTTTTTGGCTTCGTTTTTTGGGAGCTTTGTTAGTAGTTGGCTTAGCCACGTTTTATTCTTTTTTAAGAGACCCTATTGATAGGGTCTTGATTGTTTTTCTTATTAGTATATCAATAGTGTTCCAATCCTTAACTGTAATTGATTTTTATTTTCAATCCATTGTCAAAGGAAAACTTACAGCCATTAATCAAGTAATAACTTTATTTATTTCAGCCTTGGTAAAAGTATATTTTATAATATACAATTATGATTTGATTTGGTTTGCGGGAATGGCTGCATTCGAAGCTGCACTTACTATGATGAATCAATTTTTGTTTTATAAATATGAAGGGCAGCATATTTCTAATTGGTTTTTCTCATTCAAAGAAGTAAAGATTTTATTTAAATATACTTGGCCTATTATCATTTCAAGTTTTATTCAGATGATTTACCAAAAGGCGGATCAGATTCTTATTTTAAGGTTTTTGAGGGATATTGATTTGGTGGGACAATATGCAGCTGCTATCCGTATGAGCGAAGCTTCTTATTTTATACCTGTAGCTATAACTGCTGCAGTATTTCCTGGT
>CAIVPY010000114.1 GCA_903907885.1 uncultured Bacteroidota bacterium | reverse complement strand
TTGCTACTCACACCATCATCAAAAAGGTATATTACCAATAGGCCAGGTATCTTGATTAAAAAAAAGGCTAGTCTGCTATATTTTAAATTAATGAAATAGGTTGTTGTAGCAACAACGGTCGTAATAAGGGTTAAATAATATTGAGGCGTTACTCCACTAATTATCTTAAACCCAGTAAGTGCGAAACTGCACAATACAGCTACAAAGCAAAAGGTATTTACAAATTTTTTTTCTACTTCCACTAGTTTGGATGAGGTTTAAAAGCAGGTTAAATGACAAAAGTAACTAATTAAAGGTCATTTTCATTGAAAATCCACTTTTTAATCTCGCTAAATTTTAAATAGCCATTTTCAACATGCAGCGGGGATGTGAAATTATTGTGATAGATGCTACCAGTTCCTAGACCTTGATAATTTTTAACCTTTAAAAATGAGGCATATTGAGCAATTGCATTTAAGCCAATATTACTTTCGAGGGCTGATGTAAGCCACCAGCCGATATTTTCCCTATTGGCAATTTTTATCCAATAATCACAAGCCGAAAAACCTCCAATTAATGTTGGTTTAAGAATTAAATACTTGGGTTTAATCTTTTTAATGAGTGCGAGCCCTATATCTTTAGCGTTAACCCCAATAAGTTCTTCGTCTAATGCAATCTGGATAGGCGATTTTGCACAAATTTCTTCCATCCAATCTTCTTGTTTTGGTAAGATAGGCTGTTCAATTGAATGGATTTCATATCTATGAAGTTCCTTAAGTTTTTCTAATGCTTCGTTTGGCTCAAAAGCTCCGTTGGCATCTAATCTTAGTTCTAGTTTGTGTGAGGAATGATTATTACGAATACTTTCTATCAATCTACACTCTTCATCAAAATCTAAATTGCCTACTTTTAGTTTTATACATTTAAAACCTTTACCAATCTTTTCTTGAGCTTCTTGAAGCATTTTGTGCTTATCTGCCATCCAAATTAAACCATTGATGGGTATTGCTTTTCCTTGAATAAATTTATTATCGAAAACCTTCATTTTTCCACCAAAATGGAGGTCTGCTAGGGCAGTTTCGAGTCCAAATCGAATGGATGGAAGGCTTGATAAATCAATAGCTTCAAGTTTTAACCCATTATTTAATTCTTGGAGAATATTTTTAAGTTGATTCTCAAAATCATCATGACTATCAATACTCAAACCACTTAATGGTGATGCCTCGCCTCGACCTATAATGCTAGAATTTAGAACATCATACACTTCAATAATGTAAGCATTATGTTTTTTGATATCACCCCTTGAGGTACGAGCATCAAAAGCGAATTCTAAAGTATGATTGAAGAATGAATAGTGCAGCATATTGTATTTACAAAAAAACGCCAAATAGAATAACCAAAACAAAGGTTGAAAGAGACGTTACTTTTAAAAGGGGGTCTAAACTTTGTTTATCATCTGTTTTGAAAATCTTCACTAAAGAAAGGACAAAAGGAACAAAAGCAATTACATACACATAATTTGTAGGCTCTGATTGGTGTGAGTAGGAATAGTAAATCAAGCATATAAATGCTGATAAAATGATAAGTAAATGGTAGTACTTTGCGTTTTGGAATCCAATTCTTGCTGGTAAGCTTTTTTTCCCTGCAGCATTATCACTATCAATATCTCGCATATTGTTAATATTTAACACAGCCACTGAAAAAAAACCACATGCTGTTGCTGGCAATACCACATCTATATCCAATAAACCTGTTTGTAAATAGTAGGTTCCACAAACTGCTACCAAACCAAAGAATATGAATACAGAAATATCGCCAAGCCCAGCATAGCCATATGGTTTTTTGCCATTGGTGTATGTTATTGCGGCTATGATGGCTGCAATGCCTATAGTGAACAAAGAAACAACACCATATAGTCCTATTACATCATAAGAAAAATACAATAATGAAATCCCACTTATAAGACTTAGTACAACTAACATTCCAATAGCTTTCTTCATTTGTTCTTTCGTGATTTTGCCAGATTGAACTGCTCGTTTTGGTCCTTTTCTTCCATCATGGTCTGCTCCGTGAATGCTGTCTCCGTAGTCGTTTGCCAAATTTGAAAGTATTTGTAAAAACAAGGCTGTTAGCATACAAAAGCTAAAAGCATTTGGGTTATTATATCCATTTGCTGAAGCTAAAAAATAGCCCATCATTATGCAAGCTAATGACAAGAAAAGTGTTCGCAGACGAAAGGCAGAAATCCAAGTTTTAATCATAATTATTGTATTCGATATTTTTTAAAGTTTTCTCACTAGCATGAGGCCATCGCGTATAGGTAATAAAATATTCTCAACCCTTTCATCTTTCTGTATAGCCCTATTTAGCGAATGTAGTATTTGTGTGTCTTTATCTTTAGCCAAATCCTTCTCTACAACGACCTTTCCACTCCACAGTACATTGTCAATTAATATAAAAGAGCCATTAGGAATTTTGTTTACTACCAAGTCATAGTATTTTGGATAGTTGGGTTTATCGGCATCTATAAAAACAAGATCAAATGGAAAGTTTAGTGTGTTTATGATTTCTGAAGCATCTCCAATCAAGTGTTCAATTTTGTCATTCAAATTGGATTGTGAAATATGGTAATTTACAAGGTCTTCTAATTCGGCATTCACATCAATTGTAATTAGTTTACCCCCTTCTTGCAAACCTTCCGCAAGGCAAATAGCTGAATATCCAGTATAGGTACCAATTTCAAGCACGTATTTGGGTTTAATCATGTGACTAATCATTGATAAAAAACGCCCCTGAAAATGACCGCTTAACATTCTAGGTTGTAAGATATTGGCATGGGTGTGCCTATTAATTTTATGTAGGTCGACACTCTCAGCTGTAGTGTTTCTATCGCAATAATCTTGTATGGTTTGATTGATAAAATCCATTTAGCATACGAAGATAAAATAATATGAAGTGTTAAATACACATTTTTTTGTTTACTTCGCCACACCTAAAAAATAAGAAATTTTAAATTCATCGGAAAAGCAAAATGCAGTATAACAATGATGTGGAAGCGGCAAAAGCGCTTCATCAAAAATATAAGGAACTTCAAGAAGAAATAGGAAAAGTAATCATTGGTCAAAATGACGTGGTTGATGCTGTGTTAAATTCGATTTTTAGCAATGCGCATACCCTATTAATTGGCTTGCCGGGTTTGGCTAAAACCCTCCTTGTAAGAACGATTTCAGAGGTTTTGGACTTAAACTTTAATCGAATACAATTCACTCCCGATTTGATGCCAAGTGATATTACTGGTAGTGAAATTTTAGATGAAAAACGAGAGTTTAAATTTTTGCGAGGACCCGTTTTTTGTAATGTTTTGTTGGCTGATGAGATAAATAGAACACCACCAAAAACACAAGCGGCCTTGCTGGAAGCAATGCAAGAAAAAACGGTTACTATTAATGGAAAATTGCATCGTCTTGAGGAACCATTTTTTGTGCTTGCAACTCAGAACCCAATAGAACAGGAGGGTACCTATCCTTTGCCTGAAGCGCAACTCGATCGTTTTATGTATAATTTGATTTTGGACTATCCTAAATTTGAAGATGAGTTAAAGGTAATAAAAAATACCACTGCTGAAAATAAAGTAAGTTTGAGAAAAGTATTACATGGTTCTGAAATATTGCAATTTCAGCAATTGGTGAGACGAATTCCTATTGCTGATAATGTGGTTGAATATGCTGTGAAATTGGTTTCAAAAACCAGACCTGATTCTCCTTTTGCCACTAATGAAGTTAAGGAATTTATTTCTTATGGAGCAGGTCCACGTGCAGGTCAATTTTTAGTCATTGGTGCTAAATGTAACGCTGTGTTAAAAGGTAAATTATCTCCAGATATTGATGACGTAAAAGCTGTTGCAGTGAATGTGCTTCGCCATCGATTGATTAAGAATTATAAGGCCGAAGCAGAGGGAATTAAAATTGAGAAATTAATACAAGGACTTTTCTAAAACTGATAAAAAAAAGACTACAATTTGTAGTCTTTTTTTATTTAATAGCTATTGATTTTTTTATCCTTCGGATACTTTATTTCAAATGAGAATTTTGCCGTTTGTGATTGCTCAGCTGCTATATTAAATATCCATTTTAATTTGCCACTGGCTTCATCAACATTGGCATTACCTGCATCTGTAAGTATTACTTCGATTTCTTTCTCAGAGCTTACTGGTATTTGATCTTCAAGTAAGATTCTTACAGGTTCTTTTCTGGTATTTCGGATTGTAACTTCCCAAGTATTACTTTCAGTTTTGGTACTACCGAGAAAAGAATTAGAACTAAATTCCTTTAATTTTTTTCTTTCAATTTGAATGCGTTTATCTCTGCCCAAACTCAAATTCAATGTGTCTCTAGCAGTACTATTTATATATGTATTTCCAGTAAACGTTCCATCAAAATACACATTGGCTTCACCCTGCAATGTGTTAACCAAATTATTGGCAGCTACGCGTGCCATAACAAAAATACCTTTCTCCAATTTAGGTACTGTTTGGTAAATATATTCAGCAGGTAAACTCAATACATTCAAATCCACAGAGTGTGGCGCATTATCGCTTGGTATCGAATAGGGAGTATTAACTATGAATTCAGTATTGATGGCTGTTTCAGATACCGATGCCATTCCTGCTGATTCTGCTACTACATCTTGTTCCATTTTTAAGTGTTGCCTTTGTGGTGCGGCTGACATTGGCTTTCTAATGTTCGAACTATTATAATCAATGGGTTCATAGAACCTTAACCAATTGGTTTGTAATTCGGGTTTATTGCCACCTTCTGCAGGGTTAGCTGTAGTAAGTTTTAGCATTACGTTTTTCCATTCTTCACCTGTGCCTTGGGTAATTTTTGCTTTACACATAATATTAACTGGGCTTTTTGTGTCCTTTACCCTTATATCATAAAAGGGCTGCCAGCCGACATTTGAAACTAAATAACTCAATTCAATTTTTGCATTTTGCAACTCTCTACTGGCTTTTATGCTTACAACAATTTCATTGGTCAATTGCAATTGACCATTGTTGTATTCTGCCAATTGTTGTTCTAGTTTTTGTTTTATTTCAGTGTATTTGTTTTCAAGTTTTGTTAGTCTAAACCAATCTGTTTTAAACTCGTTTAACTTTTTATGGTACAATGCCATTAAGTCTTCAAGCTCATCGGTCTTTACTCCCGTTTGATTGCTTCCTACATTTTTATTAGCAAGCATCAATTCTTTTTGAAATACTATGCTTTCCTTGTCTGATTTAAAATCGGCCAATGATGCATTCACACTTTCTAAAGAGTCTTCCATCAATTTTATTGCTTCAGGTTTTTCTTCCTTGTTCATGTATTGGTTTCTATTACTGACAGACAAAATTGTTATAGCTTGGTCAGCCTTTACCTCAACGCTATTCAAATTGATGTAAGGAGATAATTTCTCAAAAACCACATTGTATATACCTTCGTTTGCATCAATACTTGCAAGCCTTGTTATTTGTGCCTGAGAGCGAAAAATGGTAACATGGGTAATAAGTGTATTCGTTTTAAGTTCATTTTGTGCATCTGCGCTTGATAGTATTAAGCCTATAATGTAGGCTGATACAAATATTCTTTTTATCATACTTATGCGTTTATTACATTGGAATGTTTCCATGTTTTTTTCTTGGTAAATTAGCTACTTTGTTTTCTAGCATCTTAAACGCTTTAATTAGCTTTTTTCTTGTTTCCTCAGGCAAAATAACTTCATCTATAAAGCCTCTTTCGGCCGCTCTGTATGGATTGGCAAAAATAACTGCATACTCTTTTTCCTTGTCTATCAATGCCTGGGCAGGATCTGACGCTTTATCAATATCTTTTTTGAAAATGATTTCAGCTGCACCTTTTGCTCCCATCACTGCAATTTCGGCCGTTGGCCAAGCAAAGTTCATGTCGCAACCTATGTGTTTACTGTTCATTACATCATAGGCTCCTCCGTAAGCTTTGCGGGTGATAACTGTAACCCTTGGCACTGTTGCTTCGCAGAAGGCATATAGCAATTTAGCTCCATTGGTTATAATTGCATTCCATTCTTGATCGGTACCTGGTAAAAATCCGGGTACGTCTTCAAAAACCAATAAGGGGATATTAAAACTATCGCAGAAACGGACAAATCGTGCAGCTTTTTGAGACGAATGAATATCCAAAACCCCTGCTAAGTATGCTGGTTGATTCGCTACAATTCCGATGCTTCTACCTGCAAGACGTCCAAAGCCTACTACAATGTTTTCAGCATAATTTTTATGAACTTCATAAAAACTATCTTCATCAATGGTTTCATTAATTACATCACGTATATCATAAGGTTGGTTTGCATTTTTAGGAATAATATCAGCCAATTTAGGACGCATTTCGTCTCCAACTTCGTATGCAAAATCAGGTGTTTTTTCCTCGCAATTTTCTGGAATATAGCTAATCAATTTTTTCAATTGATTGATACAATCAATCTCATTAGCAGCTGTAAAATGTGCTACCCCGCTTTTTGTTGAATGAACCGATGCACCACCTAAGTCTTCACTTGAAACTTCTTCATGTGTTACTGTTTTTACAACATTGGGTCCGGTTACAAACATATAGCTTGTGTTTTCAACCATCATAATAAAGTCGGTAATGGCTGGACTGTATACTGCACCTCCAGCACAGGGACCCATGATAGCTGAAATTTGAGGGATAACCCCACTAGCCATTGTGTTTCTGTAAAATATATCAGCGTAACCACCAAGAGAAACAACACCTTCTTGAATCCTAGCACCACCGCTATCATTAAGGCCTATTAAAGGAGCACCATTTTTCATGGCTAGGTCCATTAGTTTGCAAATCTTTTCTGCATGTGTTTCAGAAAGAGAGCCGCCAAATACGGTAAAGTCTTGAGAGAAAACGTAAATCAATCGACCTGATATGGTGCCATAACCTGTTATTACCCCATCACCCAAAAACTGTTGATTTTCCATTCCGAAATCCTTGCTTCTGTGTGTAACAAAAGCACCTATCTCCTCGAAACTACCTTCATCAACCAAAAAGTGTATTCTTTCTCTTGCAGTTAGCTTACCTTTTTTATGCTGCGAGGCAATTCGGTCAAGTCCTCCACCAAGTTGTGATTCTTCGCGAAGTTGTTGTAATTTTTCTCTTTTATCCATGGCCATAATAATGCTGCAATATGCTTGAATTGATTTTAAAAATTTAAACAATTATATAACATAATAAGGAATACAATAGAAGAAAAAAATCATATTTTTGATTACTATTATTATAGTTCAAAAAGAAAGGTCGGCTTTTGATAAAAATCCGTAAATGAATAGGATTTAGCCTCCACAGGAGTCGCAACCTTCTAATGTCCCGAGTACAAGTACCCAAAATCCCACGAGGGTAAAAAAGCCTGGTTTTGACAAAGCGGTTCAGCTGTAATAAAATTAGTATTAATTTTTTCAAATATTACACCGACCTTTCAGGCTCAAATGTAAGGTTTTTTCGCTATAAATTATTTGATGTTGGAATGCTGCTGGCTTTTATCTGCTAGTATTTTATTTTGGATGCTGTTCAGTAAATTTTTATAATAGCCTAAATTTATTTGGTTTGTGAAAACACCTTATTGACAATTAATAGTTTTATTAAATTTCGCAGTACAATAAACAAAGTTAAATGTATAAAAAACCAGTTCTTATAAGCATACTACTATTTTTTTTTTATAGTAAACAAATGTATGGACAAAACGATTCAAATGTCTTGGGTAACAAGTATGCTTATAAAAGTTATATAGTACCAGTGTCTCTTATCGTTTATGGTTTAACTTGTTGGGGCAATAATGGATTGCCAAGCAGCCAATTAGTGTATGAATTTAGAAACAATAACTTTAATTACTTCAAAACTCCGATAGATGATTACATGGTTTTTGCTCCTTGTGCCATCATGTATGGCTTAGATTTGTTCAAAGTAAAAAGCAGAAGTGATTTAATAAATCAAATAGTCATTACAGCTAAATCAATGGCTTTAAGTTTGGCGGTAATTAATGTGTTAAAATATACCACACAAATATCGCGACCCGATGGAAGTGCTGATAATTCTTTTGCCAGTGGGCACTCTGCTGCCGCTTTTACTTTGGCCGAAGTGTTGCATCAAGAGTTTAAAAACAAACCGTGGTTATATATAAGTGGCTATGCAGCAGCTACAAGTGTAGCTAGTATGAGAATATTAAATAATAAACACTGGTTAAGCGATGTACTGGTAGGTGCAGGACTAGGTATGGCTGCTACCAAATTAGTTTATGCAACTCATAAAAATAGATGGAAGTTAGGACGTAATTTATTACCTACACTTGGTTCAAACCAAGTAGGGATGCTTTATAAATTTTAATTATACGGAAAGTAACTTAAACGGCATCATCTGATTTCGGTGCTTCAACCTTTGCTTCAACCACTATAGGTAGAGCCTTCTCTCCTCTGTCTATTTGCACTTTGGTAGCACTAGCTCCTTTGTGAGTCATTTCTATTTCAAAAGTAACTTTATCGTTTTCTTTCACTTGTTCTAACAATCCGTTGATATGAACAAAAACACTGGCTTGATTTTTCAAATCTTTGATAAAACCATATCCTTTAGATTCATTAAAAAAGCTAATAACTCCCTTGCGCAATACTTCTTCAGGCTCGGCTGCAGCTTTTTTAGCCACACCAATTATCATGTCTTCAGCATTTACTTCTCTTCTCTTTTTTAGATCGGGTGGCGTGTGAGTTATGTTACCATTTTCATCTACATAAGCTAGCATGTCTTCAAGGCTCTGCCCTTTAACAGCGTTGGCTTTACGTTCTTCTCTTTTTTCTGCTTTTTCTTTTCTCTTTTTAAGTTTAGCCTTTTCTTTTTCTTTTTTACTTAATGTTTCTTGTGATTTAGCCATTGTTTGTTTTAGTGTTGTTTGCCATCATAATTTCAGGGCTTAGGCTTTAAAAAAAGTAGGCGATTGAAAAAATTCAGGGCATAAAGGTACACTTATTATTTTGTTTTAAGACAATGTTTCAACAAAAAAGCCTTCGTTAGGAATTAACGAAGGCTTTATTAATGCTTTTTACTAGAGATTGTTATTCAACAATTAATTTTTGAACTCCTTTTTTATCCCCAACTTGAATGCTTATGAAATACATTCCTTTACTAAGATATTGCATGTTAAGCTCTGCTTTGCCGTTATTTAAATCAGAAGAAATATAATCTAGGCTATACGCTTTGCCTTGTAAATCGATTATCTGCAATGAAACAGTTTCGCTTTTTGCGTTGTCAAACATTACAAATAACTTATCTGTAACTGGATTTGGATAAACCACTACATCCAATTTTTCACCAATTGACTTAACTGAGTTTAAATATTTTTTCTCTGTTTTAAGTGTGTCCACAGTTCCATCAGGCCAAGCGATAAATGCCATTCCTGCACTGCCATATTTATTATAGGTATTGTAAATTAACGAATCTATATCATTGGTTTGATTTAATGATTTTTTGGAGTAAATGGTATCAGCTACCCTTGAGAAACCGGATGTGAATAATACACCCGCTAAACTATCTTTTCCAGTGAAGTTATATGTAAATTCTCCTATTGAAATGCTGGTGTTAGCTTTTGTGAAAATATATTTTGTACTAGCTCCTGCCTTTGTATATCTGTATTCTCCAAATTCTCCGTAATAAATGTTTCTTGCTATAAACAATCCTTCGCCTTCACCTTTCACATCTGCAGCATTTAGACCTGTAATTCCTTGAAACAACATTACTTGATTGTTGCTAAACAACGAAGTTGATGTAACAATGTCTTTAACAGTCACCTTAAAGCTTCTATCTTTTCCATCGGGGTTTCTGTCGTAGGTAAGAGCGTTTTTAACAACTCGAGTTGGCACTTTATTGATGGTATCAATACTAGAGGTAACATTTTGAACAAAGGCTGTATCTATCAAACCATGAATCATAGCAATTTTATTTGAACCTGGAATTACATTGTAACTTGAATTGGAATAAAGAACCAATCCATTACTTGATTTTCTAACTTGAAAAACATGAACACCCGTGTCTACTTGTGTAAGTGGACTAGCTTTTCTGAAACTTAAAGTTACTACTTTTACCATATCCAAATAAACATCCACATTACCCACAGCCTCATCAGGCGAGTTATGAACAAATTGAATTTTTGCTGTTTGAGCATTCGATAAAGTTACTACAGCTACACAAAGCACTGCCCACATTATCAGTTTTGTTTTTAAAAAGTTGAAATATTTCATAAATAATAGTATTGTTTTGCTGAAACGACAAATATATAAATAGATTTTATTTAGCAAAGTCGAAATTATTACTAATTTTAGTTGCATCAAAATCATATTCAAAGAACAAATATTACCTATATGCCTATAAATAAAACAATTGAAGATTTAATTGCATCATTAAATGCCAAACAACTAGAAGCAGTTAAAAAAACGGAAGGTCCTGTTTTGGTAATTGCTGGACCAGGAACGGGAAAAACACAAGTATTGGCAATTCGTATTGCTAATATTTTATCAACCACTGACTCGTTACCTGAAAATATTCTCTGCCTAACATACACAGATGCAGGTACCATAGCTATGCGCAAGCGTTTGTTTGAATTTATTGGTTCGGATGCTTACAGGCTTGAAATTTTTACTTTTCATGCTTTTTGCAACATGGTCATTCAAGAAAATCTCGACTATTTTGGTTTGAGGGGCATTGATGCCATAAGCGAATTGGAACAAATTCAATTGGTACATGACATCATTGACGTTTTTGGGAAAGAGCATCCCTTAAAAAGATACACTGGAGATGTGTATTATGAAACAGGCAAACTTCTCAACTTATTTCAAAACATGAAACGAGAAAATTGGTCGACTGAGCATATCAGCAAAAAGTGTGATGAATACATTACAGACATTGAAACCCGCGATGAATACTTATACAAAAAGGATAGCAAGTATGGTAAAAAAGGTGATAAGAAACCGAGTTATTATGAAGAGGTGAAGCGTATGAATCAACTAAAAGCTGCTGCTGATACCTTTAATCAATACCAAGAAAAACTAAAGAACAGCAACCGCTACGACTTTGCCGATATGATAACTTGGGTGATAGATGCGTTTGCTAAAATGCCCGAACTTTTAAGAAATTACCAAGAAAGGTATTTATACTTATTAGTGGATGAGTTTCAAGATACCAGTGGTGCACAAAATCAATTACTCAATGACCTTCTTGATTACTGGGACGAGCCCAATGTTTTTGCCGTAGGTGATGACGACCAAAGTATTTATCGCTTTCAGGGCGCTAATGTGGAGAATATTCAACAATTCAAAAAAAGATACAAAGGCATTCAAGTCATCAGCCTTGAAGAAAACTATCGTAGTAGTCAACATATATTAGATGTTGCCAATGCGCTAATACAAAAAAATGATATTAGGATAAACCCCAACAAGAAGCTGATTGCAAAAAATGAAAAGTATGCATCTTTGGATGAAAAGCCATTGTTGAAAGCCTATCATAATACCTTTCATGAAATAGTGGGCATAATTTCAGAAATTGAAGTTTTACAAAAAGAAGGTGTGAAGCTCAACGAGATTGTGGTCTTATATAGAAAACATGCTCAAGCAGAGCTCATCATAAAATACCTTCAAGCAAAGAACATTGCTGTAAATACAAAACGAAGGGTGGATATTTTACAGGAACCACTGGTCAAGAAAATTATCAATATCCTAATATATGTGCAGGCAGAAAACAAAAAGGCACATTCTGGTGAACCTTATTTATTCGAGCTTTTGCACTATGATTTCTTAAACATTGAACCCATTGATATTGCAAAAATATCAGTAAAAATATCAAGTAAAAATTTCAATGAAAGAACCACATCTTGGCGTGAAGAGCTGAAAGATTTTCATGCACAAAAAGCTGATTTGTTCTCGGACATTAAACCCTCGCGACAAATAGAAAAAGCGAGTGTTTTGCTTGAATCGTGGATAAAAGATTGTGCCAATCTCACCATACAACAATTGATTGAAAAAATCATTTCAGAAAGTGGTATTTTGTTCAATGCTCTAACCGCTGATGACAAAAACTGGAACATGCAATTGCTCAATACTTTTTTTGATTTTGTAAAAGCAGAATGTTCACGAAATAGCAAAACAAAGCTAACTGATATTATCGAAACACTTGCTTTGATGGAAACAGAAGGCGTGTCATTGCCAGCTGAAAGGCTTATCTACAGTGATGATGGGGTTAATTTTATCACAACCCACTCTTCTAAAGGATTGGAGTTTGAATATGTTTTTGTAATGGGCTGCACTAGTCGTGCTTGGGAAAAATCATCAAACAATTTCGATTTTAAATTACCCGATACCTTGTTTGATATTCATAGCAAAAATGATATCGAAGAAGTGCGAAGGCTTTTTTATGTAGCCATGACAAGGGCTAAGCGACAGTTGCAAATTAGCTATGCAGAGCGTGATGAAAACGAAAAGGAAATTGAAAAGAGCTGTTTTGTAGCAGAGTTAGAAAGCAATGGAAACTTAGAGGTAAAGAAATGCATTGCAGATTCTGATAGCTTGATAGCATTTGAAAAGCTTGTATTAGCGCCTTTGCCTATTTCGCAAAACAAGGATTTATTTAACAATACTTTTGTGGATGAGCTCTTGCAGAAATACACCTTAAGTGTTACCCATTTAAATAAATATTTGCATTGCCCAACTGCTTTTTATTTTGAAAATTTTATAAAAGTGCCTTCCCCTAAAAGTGCGAGTGCCACCTTTGGAAGTGCTGTTCACTTTGCTCTTGAGCGTTTGTTTAAAAACATGAATGCCAGCGAAAACAAACAGTTTGCAGAAGTTGAAGAAGTAGTGAAAGATTTCAAATGGTTTATACGAAGAAATGAGGACAGCTTTACAGAAATGGAATTCAAGCGTAGGTTGGAGTATGGCGAAAAAATTATTCCAGCCTACTATAATCGCTATATACATGAGTGGAACAAAATAACGAGCATTGAAAGACAAATGCGTAACGTAGTTGTTGATGGTGTACCCTTAATTGGTAAACTTGATAAGCTTGAATTTGATGGCAATTTTGTGAATGTGGTGGATTACAAAACAGGCAAATACGAAAACGCCAAAAAGAAATTTAAACGCCCTAATAAGGAATCTGTAGAGAAAGCCATAACTGCCAATAAAGAACCTAGCTTTGAAGACCAACACGGTGGTGATTATTGGCGTCAAGCGGTGTTTTATAAAATTTTGTTAGACTATGATAAAACCAAAAATTGGGAATGCCGAAGCAGTGAGTTCGACTTTATTGAGCCCGAAAAAGACAGCGGTGAATTCTTTAAAGAAAAGGTTTCTATAGTGCCATCAGATATGGAGGTGGTGCGCCAACAAATTACAGATAGCTATGCTAAAATAAGCCGCAAAGAGTTTGCGAAAGGCTGTGGCAAAGAAGACTGCAAATGGTGCAATTTTACCCAAGAATATTATAAATAGTTGTTAGAATATTATAATAATATAGATAACGAATTTTGAAAGTGATTGGTGTTTTTACAAATTCACATCATTAATTCTTTCTGAATGGCTGTATATATTAAACCTGTTTTCTTTTAAAAAACCAATCAAAGTGATGCCAAATTCGTGAGCTATATCAACTGCCAGACTGCTAGGGGCACCTACTGCACAAACCATTTGAATGCCTGCCATGGCAGCTTTTTGTAACAATTCGAAACTTGCCCTTCCGCTTAAAAGCAGTATCGATTTAGACAATACATCGCATCTACTTATATCACTAATTAACGCCCCTATAAGTTTATCTAATGCGTTGTGTCTTCCCACGTCTTCGCGAAGCAAAAGCAATTCTCCATTATTGTCAAACAAGGCACAAGCATGCAATCCACCTGTGTATTCAAACACTTTTTGTTTTTCTCTTAAT
>CAIVPY010000113.1 GCA_903907885.1 uncultured Bacteroidota bacterium | reverse complement strand
GTATTGAATGCTGTAAGAAATAAAATCATTCATCGGGTGTTCGCTGTGATAAAATCTCAAACACCTTATAAATTTGATTTGGTTTTATCATAGAAATCAGCATAAATTCCAAACGAAACCATCCCGCTGAGCGGGACAAGACTGACATTAAATCTTAGAAAATGTAATTTGCTTTTTTCCTGCAGCGCATACTAAGTACTCATGAAGAAGCAAAGGTTCGTATTTACTAGAGAGGCATGAGTCAAGTATACTTACTAGTGCCACCATACACAAAAAAACAAAAACATTTTCTGTCAGATTTTATGAAGGTCGTTTGCTTTTGCAATAAAGTAATTTAAAGCTAGGCATTCCGAATGCGAAGCCAAGATAATATCCCAAATAGGAGGCGAGCGTTGGGTTGAAAAAAATGCGAGCCGCGCATTAGGCTAATGGGGAGAAGAATATTTTTTTTTAGCTTTTTTGTAACTTTTTCAGCAATGGAAAAAGTTAGAGAAAGAAAAATCTTGATTGATTAATTATATTTTTAAATATTAATCAAAAGTAACATCCCCATAAAACTAAGTTTACACACTTATTTCTTCTTCACATATTTGTCATACAGGTCTAAGAGAATACCATCTTTTAGACCCGAATTAGCAGGAGAATATACTTTTTCAATATCAGCCCAACTCAATATTCTTAAATAAATATCGGCTGAAGTGCCAATAATATCTGCCCTATCAGGGTTTAATTTCAATTGTTCAATACGCTCGGTAACCGACATTTTAGTTACTTTACGGTGGAAATTTTTTAATTGCTCACGGGTAAAATAATCAGTATTTGCACCTTCACTTATAATATTCGATATTTTATTTATCGTTCCGCTAGTTACAACAGCCGATAGATTTTCCAAACCTTTGGTATTTTTCCGTACCCAATTTTCTATGGTTTCCCAAGTTTTTTCTTTTACCGCCCCATCAAACATCCTAACTGTACCAATATCAAAAGAAATAGAATTAATCGGTTTCTGATTTTGAATTACAGTCATTTCGGTACTTCCTCCACCCACATCAATAGTTAAGTAATTTTTATTTTTCTCAAACAAAGTGTCAATAGAACGGAGTATAATCTGACTTTCTTCTTGGCCATCAATAATTTTTATTTTTAATCCTGTTTTATCAAAAACTTTTTGAGCTACCTTATTTCCGTTGGATGCTTCGCGCAGAGCACTTGTAGCACAAGCCATATAGAAATCTACTTCAAAAATCTCCATCATAAGCATATAAGCTTTCATCGCTTTATAAAAAATCTTTGCCTTCTCTTTGCTTATTTTTCCATCTTTGAAAGCATCATCACCCAAACGCACGGGAATGCGCACAAATTCAACTTTTTTAAATAATTCAAGTGGGTCATTCTCAACGGTACGAACAATTTGCAATCGTACAGCATTCGAGCCTATGTCAATGGCAGCTAACTTCATTTTTTAATTTTCGGCAATATATATTTATGCTATTATTTTTCTTCATCTGGTGGATATCATTTCATACTTCATATTCGACCTCAATATAAAAGCAGGAAGTATTAATAAATAAATTGATCTCTAATGCCTTGTTCTAAAGACGTCCACTTACCTGTTTTAAAACTAATGGTTTTCTAACATTCATTAGTCCAAGTGTTGCAGGTAT
>CAIVPY010000112.1 GCA_903907885.1 uncultured Bacteroidota bacterium | reverse complement strand
TATTACCAATGGATGATGGACAATGATTTTGCACTTGACACCAAACGAAGACTTACTCAAATCAAATTAAGAAGTCTAGGAAACGTAAAGATTTAAAAACATCTCAGAAAAAACACATATATGAACTTAGGTTCATTAAGTGATTCAAAACAAAAAAATGAAATTATTATTATCCTATTTAAGTCGTTATAAAAATTTAGTTTTCGTAGCACTATTATTGGCAGCAGTTAATCAAACTTTCTCATTACTAGATCCATTTATTTATGGAAAAATAATTGACAGATTTGTTTCTCATCCAAAAGATTATACCGAAAACGAATTTGTAAAAGGAGTGTTAACCCTAATAGCTGCCGCAATTGGTGTGGCTATGGTGAGCCGTATTGCCAAAGCATTTCAAGATTATTTTACAAGTTTGGTTATTCAAAAACTAGGTGCTGATATTTATACAGATGGGCTGAAACATACACTCAAAATACCATTCAACGAGTTTGAAGACCAAAGGAGTGGTGAGACATTAAATATATTACAGAAAGTAAGAAACGACACTGAAAAGTTTATATCAAGCTTTGTCAATATTTTGTTTTTTGCTTTGGTAGGATTGGTGTTTGTTATCGTATATACAGTAAATGTTCATGGCTCATTAATTGCTGTGTATTTGATTGCAGTAATTGGGTTGAGTATTATTACCAATTATTTATCAAAAAAAATAAAAATAGTACAAACTAAAATTGTTGCTGAAACAAAACAATTAGCTGGTAGCACGACAGAGAGTTTACGAAATATTGAATTGGTAAAAAGTTTAGGTCTAACTCATCAAGAAACACAAAGATTGAATGTAACCACTCGCAAAATTCTTCAACTTGAATTAAAGAAAGTGCGTGATATTAGGAGTATTAGTTTCATACAAGGTACTTTGGTGAATTTATTGCGTCAAAGTATTTTATTCATCTTAATTTATTTGGTTTTTCAAGGCAAATTAAGTGTTGGTCAAATCATTACCTTACAATTTTATTCATTCTTTATTTTTGGTCCATTGCAAGAAATGGGTAATGTTATTTTAAGTTACAGAGAAGCCGAAGCTTCGCTTAATAATTTTCAGCTTATCATAAACACACCTATTGAAGTAAAACCTTCATCACCAAAAAAAATAAATGATATTGAACAATTAAAATTTGACGCTGTAACCTTTAAGCACAAATCAGCTAATTATAATGCCCTTAGCAATATATCTTTTGAAGTAAACAAAGGACAAACCATTGCCTTTGTTGGGCCTAGTGGTGCGGGTAAAAGCACTTTGGTAAAATTGCTTGTTGGGTTGTATGCAACACGTGAAGGTAATGTGTACTACAATAATCTTAACTCAAATGAAGTTGATATTGATGAGCTTAGACATCAATTAGGCTTTGTTACTCAAGACACCCAATTGTTCTCAGGAAGTATTAAAGAAAATTTATTATTTGTTAAACCCGATGCAACAGATATCGAGATTAATTTTGCTCTTGATCAAGCTAGTTGTCGCAACCTTTTAGAAAGAAGCGAAAAAGGTATTGAAACCATTATAGGCGAAGGAGGTATGAAGCTAAGTGGGGGCGAAAAACAACGATTATCTATAGCTCGTGCATTAATTAGAAAACCTCGATTGCTTGTATTTGATGAAGCCACTTCTTCTCTAGACTCTATTACTGAAGAAGAAATATCGAACACCATTAAAGAAATTGCCCACCAAAAAGAACATATTACGGTGTTAATTGCCCATAGGCTTTCAACCATAATGCACGCTGATAATATTTATGTTTTAGAAAAAGGTGAGATAATTGAAACAGGAAAACATGAAGAATTACTTGCCGAAAAAGGCTTGTATTACGCTATGTGGAGACAACAAATTGGTGAAAGAAAAAGGTAAAGATTACCCATAAAAAAGAGGACTTACTAAATCGCAAGTCCTCTTTAATAATATTATATTTTGTGTTAGTAATTGTTTAGCATCATTGGCATCACAAGCATCAATACTTCTTCGCCCTCATCAGTTGTTTCAGGAACTAAAACCCCTGCCCTATTAGGCATTGATAATTCCAAATGAACATTAGGAGAATCAATGGCTGATAGCATCTCGCTCAAATATTTAGAGTTAAACCCAATTTCCATATCCTCGCCCACATAAGTGCAGCCTAATTTTTCTTGCGACTCGTTTTCAAAATCCAAATCCTCAGCACTAATGGCTAAATCGCTGCCTGCAATCTTCAAACGAATTTGATGGGTAGTTTTATTTGAAGTGATAGACACACGCTTAACTGAAGAGTTAAACTCGTTCTTATCTATCGTCATTTTATTTGGATTGTCAGTAGGAATTACTGCTTTGTAGTCAGGGTATTTCTCGTCAATCAAACGACAAATCAAACTCACATCTCCGAAGGAGAAATAAGCATTTGACTTATTAAAGTTGATAGTTACTTCAGTATCGTTTGTTGGCAAAGCATTCTTCAAAAGATTCAATGCTTTCTTAGGCAAAATAAATGACTCTTCGACACCTGGTTGAACATCATTTCTTGTGTACCTAACCAAACGATTGGCATCTGTAGCAACAAACACGATGTTTTTGTTGAACAATTGCACAAATACACCTGTTAAGTTTAATCTTAAATCATCGTTGCTTGTGGCAAATACCGATTTAGCAATGGCTTTTTGCAAAACACCTGCTTGAATCTTGAATGATTTGTCGCCATCCACCTCAGGATTTTTAGGAAACTCATCTGCATTTTGAGCAGTCAGTTTAAATCGACCTGTTGAGTATTTGATTTCAACCGAAGCTTTCTCAACATTGATTGTAAATGCCAACGGCTGATCTGGTAATGATTTTAATAATTCAATAGTGGTTTTTGAAGGGATAGCAATAGCTACATCTTCTTTAGCATCCACTTTGATGCTGGTAGTCATAGTGGTTTCTAAATCGGTTGACGAAATAGTTAGGTTACCATCCTTTATATCAAATAAGAAATTATTCAAAATAGGAATGATTGGTTTTGCTACCACTACGCCATCTATCATAGATAGATGTTTTAATAAAACGGTACTGTTTACGATAAACTTCATAATACGAATGTATGAAGCAAAAATATAGGCAGAAGCCCCACAATAAAACACAAGTTATGCACAGATAAATAATAACTTTATATGTCTTGACACACGCTCATTTTGACAAAGCAAGCCATCTAAAATGCAAGCAAGATTGCTTCAACTCATTAGACTTTCTTGCTAATAAGGATAAAAAGCACTCCAAATTTAGAAGAAAAAAGCCAAGGCATTGCATGAGATGTAAAAACTGATTTTAAAATATAAATTTTGCATCTAGGCATTAACATCCATTCCAACAAAAATTAAAAATTAATTCCTTAAAATTGTCCAAGATATTTTAAACCACATCCATGAAAAAAATTCTACTACTTAGCTGCAGCATTTTATTTTGTTTAATAGGCCAAGGACAGATAATAACTACTGTGGCTGGGGGTATGGGTGATGGGGGGATTGCCACTAATACCTCAATTTATGCATACGGTGTCGCTATTGATAGTGCAGGGAATCTTTATGTTGCTGATGGTGGGTACAGGGTTCGTAAGGTAAATGCAAATACAAGTATTATCTCAACTGTTGCTGGCATTCCTAATTATAATGGTTCTCCCTCCTCAGATACACTAAATTCACCAAATGGTGTGGCGGTTGATTTGCTGGGAAACATTTACATTGCTGATTCATATAATCACAGAATAAGAAAACTAACAAAAAGTACGGGGATTATCTCAACAATTGCAGGTAATGGATTCGCAGGCTTTAGCGGTGACTACAATTATGCTAGTTTATCTCAATTAAATTATCCTACTGGATTAGCTGTCGATTCCATAGGAAATATTTATATTGCTGATCATAAAAATGGTAGAATTCGAAAAATAGAAGCTAACACAGGACTCATAACAACTGTTGCTGGTGGTGGTTTTG
>CAIVPY010000111.1 GCA_903907885.1 uncultured Bacteroidota bacterium | reverse complement strand
AATCACTTGATATGATATAATCACCATTTTCAATATTACCATTAGAATTACAAACCCAAATACCACCTTCACCAACGCTATTAATAATAAGTCTTTCAGGTCTTGAATTATTTCTTTTAGAATTTCCTAAAACGCCAAAAACCCTTTTATCTTTCTTTTTTCTTGATAGTTCAATCATCGGTAAAGCATCTTCAATAGTTATTCCTTCTTTATCATATTTTATTTCCCATTCATCATTATCAATAGATTTAAAATCAGTTGCTATTTTTCCTGTTGATACGACTATACGACCTATATAAGTATCTTTAAATGATTGTGGATTTTCATTATCAAATAATTCATCATTTGTAAAGCATCTATGAAATCCTGTAAAAGTATCAAACATAATATATAATTGTCTTAAATAGTTTTGATTATTACCAGATGTAGCATTACCTACACCCACATAATCAGTGCCACTATTAGTAATTGCATATAAAAGACAGGTAATATTACCACCAGCATTAATATTTCCACCTAAACCACCTGGACTTTTAAAAGTATGTAAATCTGCACTTTGAACGCTTAATGAACCTGTAATATTAGTAGGACCATTAACTTCTAATTTTTGTAATGTTGGCTGTGTTCCTATACCTACATTACCACTAACATATAATCCATCTTGATCTATATTTAATTTACCTCTAATATAATTTTCACCATTAGTATATGGTAAATGAGTATCATTACGACCAGGATTATGTATCCAAACATAATTAAATTCACTAATTCCTGATGTGCTTTTAATTAAACCACCAGTGGTTAAAGCTCCTGTGCATGAAATATCACCATTATTTTTTATTTTAAAAACATGACTATAACCACTATTCATGAATATATGTCCCTCTGCTGAGTTTGCCCCACAACAATAATAAGATATTTCATTGGCTCCATAATATAGTCTATATACTCCTTCAGCACTTTTATGCCATGTTCCATTTTTTAAATATAAATCTCCATTTACTGTTAAATTACTTCCTGTTGTTAGTGTTCCAGCTATACTTACATTACCATTTGTTTTAATTCTCATTTTTTCATCACTCATTGTACAGTCTGCACCATCTAATGTTCCTCTACATAAAAATACTATATCACCTATATCATATCCACCCATTCTTGTATGTCCTATTGCACATTTTGACCAACCATTAGGTTCACTGCCTAAACCTATTAACGTTCCAAACCCACCGCCATCTGTTGATGCACCACTTGATATTCTCATAGCATATACTGTTGCCGATGCTGCTAAATTTGATGATATATATAATCTACAATTAGAATTTGTTATTCCTATGCCTACATTACCATCACTTTTTATTCTCATTCTTTCCGTTGCTATATCAGTATTTACCGTTGTATTTCGCAATGAAAATAATAAATCACCGTATTCTCCTGCTGCTGTATTTGTAATTATTAAACCAATTTCACAACAATATTTTCGTGTAGGTAACGAACAATAACCTAATCCAATCGCATAATAATCTCCAAGACCATTATAGGAATTCGCACCAATCCCTAATAAAGGCATGCCTATAGCTCTTGCATTTGAATTTGGAGATCCTTGAGATGATGAACCCCCTGCATCAATACATAATACTGGACAAGTATAATTATTATTTTTTATTTGTAATGAATAATCATTTACAACGGTACCATTCATTAAAATTTTACCTGCAATAGTTCCGCCTAATGCATTTATATTTCCTAAAACATCTAATGCAACTGCCGGGATTTTTCCTATTCCTACATTTCCAGTATTGTAATAAATGCTTGTTCCTGATGTTGTCCATTGACTTGTTCCACTACCAGATATAAAATTTAAATTACCACTGCTATCTATATTAAATTGAGCCGTATTATATTTTAAAGTTATTGTATTTGATGTATTTAAAAATGGATTTGAAAAAGATAAATTATCTTGTTTAGCATTTAATAAAGTATTAGTTTCAGATTGTGTATAAATAGTTGGTTTATTAATAATAGTTGTTAACCAATCAGCAGGAAAATTAGTCGGTTTGTTTGTTAAAATATTATTATAATCTAATGATGTAATACCGGCACCATTTCCAAAAAATGCGGTAGCAGTTAAACCTGATAAATTAACATATGCTCTTGTTGTTTTTGTCTGTCCTATATTAAATTTAATTGTTCCGTATTCTTGGATTGTTGTTATGTCTGATGATTGGCTAAATTCAATATAATGATAATCATCAACAATATTAAGTCTTCCAGTTGTCCCTGATATTGTTATATTTCCAGTTGTTAAAGGACCACTCAAAGTTCCGCCTGTTTTTGGTAAATAACTACCTAACGCACTATTCCTTAATGCTATCGTATCATATAAGCTTAAATCTATCGTTATATTATTTGATGTATTTAATAATGGAGATGAAAACGTTAATGTGTTTTGTTTTGTGTTTAAATTTGTTATTGTTGCATATGTTGACGTTGCAGTTGATGATAATAAATAACTACCTAACGCTGTATTTCTTAATGCTATCGTATCATATAAACTTAAATCTGGTTTATTTATAATTGTGCTACTCCAATCAGATTGAAAATTAGTTGGTTTACCATCAATATTTGTATATTGTAGGTGCGTCAATCCTGTTGCATTACCATATAGACATTGGTTTGAATCAATTGTTAATGCATCTGTATTATTTGTGAATATTTTAATATTATTAATTGATCCATTATATATACCACTTGATCCATTAAAAGTAATATCTGGTGTATTTTTGGTTTTATATGAATATGAAAGCGTTGGAATATAGTTTAATTGAATTGAATTATCATTTGGAAAAATAGACATATATTATTATATATTAGATTATTTTT
>CAIVPY010000110.1 GCA_903907885.1 uncultured Bacteroidota bacterium | reverse complement strand
CGGTTTGTCTGTGCAACGCATCAATGGCACATCCAATGAATTGCAGTTTGGCAATGGTGTAGGTGTTGAACCCAAGAGAGATTTAAAACGATTGAAGCCATACAAGCCGGTTCCCAAGCCAAACAATGTAAAGTTCTTTTTTATTTACCATAAGCCCGACAGGGAACATGCAGTAAAGAATATTTGGCAGTACTTTAAAGATGGATACAACGGCCAATATCCATTTCCAAAAATGGAAGAGTTCATCAGTCAGCTATTTGAATTGGAAGAGAACGGCAGCATTTCATTTGATAACATTGATGATGCAGTTTCAGTAGTTCAAAAAGCTATCAAGAATAAAGACAGGTTGCCCGATACAAAATATTTTGCTGTGTACATCAGTCCTGTTCCTAAGTGGGAGAAAGACCCTAAGCGAAACAGCATTTACCACCGCATGAAAGAAATATTGTTGTACGAAGGCATCACCTCACAGGTAATTTGGAAGGAGAACATTTCTAAACCGGCATTCAACTTATTTCTGCCAAACATTGAAACAGCCATCTTAGCCAAGCTGGGCGGTGTTCCCTGGAGGCTGAAAAGAGATACCACCAATGAACTGATTGTTGGTGTGGGTGCTTTCTATTCTATTACCCGTAAATCAAAATATGTAGGATCAGCTTTCTGTTTCAACAACGAAGGTATTTTCAAAGGTTTTGATTGTTTCGGTGCAAATGATACGGATAGTATCGCAGGTTCAATCAGGGAAGCAGTAGGGAAATTCATTGCCTCCAATTACAAAGCCACAAGGCTTATTATCCATTTCTACAAAGACCTTAGTAAAAAGGAACTGAAACCCATCATTGATACTCTTCATGCGTTGGGCTTACCTATTCCGGTAATTGTAGTAACCATCAATAAAACAGAGAGCAAAGAACTATTGGCATTTGATACCAGCAGTCAAAAGCTGATGCCATACAGCGGAACCATTGTAAAAGTAGGTGCGAAAGAATACCTGCTATTCAACAACACCCGTTACGAAGAAGCATCTGCACCAACAGACAGGGAGCACCACTTCCCGGTAAAGATTTCATTCTTCAGCGACAAAGCAGAATTATTAGATGACCCTGCATTGATAAACCAACTCATTGACCAGGTATATCAGTTCAGCAGAATGTATTGGAAAAGCGTAAGCCAGCAGAACCTGCCGGTTACCATAAAATACCCCGAAATGGTGGCCGAGATATTCCCATACTTCACCCACGACAAACTACCCGACCACGGCAAGGAGAGCCTGTGGTTTTTGTAAATAGAAAAAAGTAATGAAAATTAATAAAACTAAATTTGTAACATGAGTCAGATAGATATTTTTGGTAATCCCATTCCGCAAAAATCCGGCAGCAATGCTAAGGAAGGATTAACAGTTATTGAAAACGGGGAGTATATTTTCTATCCAAACTTTTTCTCGAAAGCAGAGAGTGATTCTTTTTTAAAAAATCTTCGCAACAACATAGTTTGGAAGCAGGAATCAATGAATATGTACGGTAAGAAAATTGACTTCCCAAGATTAACAGCTTGGTATGGCAATAATGATAAACCTTATTCATTTTCTGGCATCACTTTGCAACCTCTTCCCTGGTCGAGTGAAATTCTTTCTATTAAAAGTAAAATTGAACCGGTTGCAAAAACAGCGTTCAATAGTGTGCTTTTAAATTTATACAGAGATGGAAATGATTCTATTTCATGGCATACAGATGCTGAGAAAGAATTAGGCACTAATCCGGTAATTGCTTCTGTAAATTTTGGTGCTACCCGTAAGTTCCAACTCAGACATATAAAAACGAAGGAGAAATTAGAAATTGAATTGACCCACGGAAGTCTTTTAATAATGCAGGGAGAGTTGCAGCATTTTTGGCAACATCAGGTTCCAAAGACAAGTAAAGTAGTTGGCGAAAGAATTAATCTAACATTTAGAGTAATAAAATGAACTGGGATAAAGCAGAAATATTAAACGAACAAGGCGAAATGGTTTTTGCTCAAACACCTGTGATTGTATCGGCAAGCCGTTCAACAGATATACCTACATTTTATGCGGACTGGTTTGTTGAAAGATGGAAAGCTGGTTATGTGAAATGGAAAAATCCTTTTAATGGTACACCGCTTTATGTTTCGTTTAAAGAAACCCGTGCAGTGGTATTTTGGACTAAGAACCCGAAACCAATGTTTAAGCATCTTGATTTTCTTGATGAACACGTTAAGAATTATTACTTCCAATTCACCCTGAATGATTATGACAGAGAAAGGTATGAAGGCAAAGTGCCAAGAGTGGAAAGCAGAATAAATACGTTCAAAGAATTATCAAACAGGATTGGAAAAGACAGAGTTGTTTGGAGGTTTGATCCATTGATGCTTACAAAAGAAATTGATGTAAATGAATTATTAAGGAGACTTGAAAATATCGGTGATCAACTTCATACCTATACAAGCAAATTAGTGTTCAGCTTCGCTGATATATCAATATATAAAAAAGTAGAAAGCAATCTTAAAAAAGAAAATATTGAATACCTCGAATTTGCACCGGACACAATGATTGAATTTGCACAAGGGCTGAATAAGCTAAACGAAAAATGGAATTTGGAATTGGCAACTTGTGCAGAAAAATTCGATTTGAACAAGTACGGCATAATGCACAATAAATGTGTTGATGATGATTTAATGATAAAACTTTTTCATCAAGATACGGAGCTAATGAAATTCTTAGGTGTTGAGTTCGTTGAACCAACACTTTTTGAACCAACAGAGGGCATCGAGAAAACAAAGAAGATGAAGGACAAAGGCCAGAGAGAAGCCTGCGGTTGCATTATGAGTAAGGACATTGGGGAATATAACACTTGCCCCCATGAGTGTGTGTATTGCTACGCAAACACTTCAAAAGAAATTGCAATTCAAAATTATAAATCACATACTGCTAACCCTAATGCAGAAACTATAACTGGAAAATAATTATGGCTTACTTTTTCAAACTACCTACAATAACAGAATTGACAATAGGGCAACAGGCTGCCCTTAATGAACCCAATGCCATAGCTATTTCCGGTGGACCTGGCACAGGTAAAAGTGTTG
>CAIVPY010000109.1 GCA_903907885.1 uncultured Bacteroidota bacterium | reverse complement strand
CTTTTAAACTTGGCTTAAAATATTTTTCCTTTCCATAAAAAATGAGATTGACGCTTAGAAGAGCATAAATTAAAAGCTGAGATAAATATGAAAAAAGTTTACGCATTACTTATTCTGTCGATTGCGTTTTGCAATATTTTTGCACAAATCAGGACAGTAGTTACTGGCAAAATAATTCATCCTAAAAACAAAAACATTAAACTTTCATATTACGATGTTGAACAGAAATTCTATTCATCAAAATTGGATGAAAAAGGAAATTTCAAAATTGTATTTTTCACAAACAAGGCAAGAGAATATACCTTGGAGTATGGTAACGAAACTACATCTGCTTTTTTGTTCGCAGGCGATACTGTGAATGTCAAATTAGATACAAAAAAATTTGATGAAAGTATTGTCTATTCAGGTATTGGAGCCAATGCTTGTAATCACCTTGCTAAGCGCTATTTGCATTTTGAAAACAATATTGGTTCTAGTCAATTTCAACAAAATATATTTTATAAAATGGCTTATTATGATGAGGAAACTTTTGCTACCTATTCAGATAGTGTGGCTGATTTAAAACTAAATTATCTAAATACTCATAAAGATTCACTGTCGACTGTTTTTTATGATTATTTATTTGCTGAAATAGTATTTAATCATGCAAAAGATAAGGTAGATTACCCGAAGCTTCATTATTATGTTAGGGGTATTCAAGACTCAACAGTAAAAGTGAAACCTACCTATTTTAACTTTTATAATGAACTGCCAATTGATAAAGAAAATTATTTATTATCATATGAATTTAGATCCTACTTGACTGAGGGATTGATTCCTCATAAAACAATCAAAAAGTATGGAAGAGATAGCGTCACATATTCTGAACAAATAGAAGTGGCTAAAGAAATTTTACAAGGAAAAATTGAAGAAAAAATTGAAGCAGATATTATATTAAGAGCTCTTCAATTCGGCACAACTGAAGAAGTGAATCAGGTATATGATGTTAGTAAAAAGGACATACATGATAATGAACTAGTTTCAGATATTGAAAGAATATACAAACTGGTTACAAAACTTTTACCAGGCAATATGGCTCCTGATTTCAGTTTAAAAACAAAAGAAGGAAAATCAGTAAGATTATCCGATTTCAGGGGGAAAATTGTTTACCTTGATTTTTGGGCTACTTGGTGTGGTCCATGCATGCTTGAGATGCGAGATGTGAAAAAGTTACAAGATACTTTTGCAAACAAAGATGTGGTGTTTCTATATATAAGTCTCGATGAAGATAGACAAGCATGGTTAAAAACAATGGCTGAAAAAAAACTAAAAGGTGTTCATGTATTGGCAAAAGGATTCGGGCATCCTGCTGCGAAAGCATATAATATTTATGGTATCCCGACTTATTTTTTAATTGGTAGAAACGGAATAATAATAAATAATACTCCCTCAAGACCTAGCGATGAAAAGGTATTTAAAGAGATTGAAGATGCTTTAAACAAGGTTGGTTTATAAAAATCGAAAATGTTATTGTTTTGTTTGAACTCAGGTTTATTCTTAAACAAAAATATAAACCACAAAGGACACGGAGGTTTTTCACAGCGTGCACTAAGTTTTCATTGGTAAATTAGTAACTACTTGGTGATTTCTAAGCTATAAATAACCACAAAGAACCCAAAGGTAATTCGCAGAGAACGCTAGTTTTTCTTTGTGACCTTTGCGCCTACT
>CAIVPY010000108.1 GCA_903907885.1 uncultured Bacteroidota bacterium | reverse complement strand
CTGGCTTTTTTGCCACTGCTTTTTTAGCTGCAACTTTCACCACTTTTTTAGGAGCTACTTTTTTAGCCATAGGCTTGCTTGCTTTTTTAGCAATTGGTTTTACCACTTTCTTCACTGCCTTTTTAGCAACTGGTTTAGTTACCTTTTTTGCAGCAGGCTTAGCAGCTTTTTTAGCTACAGGTTTTACCGCTTTCTTAGCAACTGGTTTTGCAGCAGCCTTTTTCACTGCTTTTTTAGCTACTGGCTTTGCTACTTTTTTAGCTGTTGTTTTTGTATTCTTTTTTGCCATCACAAATTACGCTTTACTTAATTGAACTAATATTTTATTTTCGTCTATATCAATTTCAGCGGCATCGGTTAATTGTTCAACTTCGATTATCGAGGCTGCTAAAATTTCGGTGCAAATATATGTTTTATAATCATTTATAGCACCTGTTAGGTATGGATGTTTTTGAATGATAACATTAATTTTATCCATTACCTCAAAATTACTTTCCTTTCTAATGTTCTGCAATCTGCTAATTATCTCACGAGCAATACCTTCAGTTCTTAATTTGTCGTCAATTTCAATATCCAATGCCACTGTTATCTTGCCCTCGTTAGCTACCTTATAGCCAGTTATTTCTTTCGACAATATTTCCACATCTTCCCTTTCAATAAGAATAGCTTCACCCTGAATATCAATTGAAATGTTTGATTTTTGTTCAATCTCTGCAATCTGTTCTTGCCCAAAAGCACTAACAGCAGCTGCCACTTCTTTCATTTTAGCACCCACTTTTTTGCCTAAGGTTTTAAAATTAGGCTTGATACTTTTAGCAATAGCATCAGTAAACTCTAATTCTTTCACGTTTACTTCGCTCAAAATCAGGCCTTGCACGTGCTTGATTTCATCCTTAACGCGCTCATCAACTAAAGGAATAAGGATTTTTTGCAATGGCTGACGTACCTTGATGTTTTCTTTCTTACGAATAGAAAGCACCAGTGAAGTAATCTTTTGTGCATACTCCATTTGCTCTTCCAATATTTTGTCAATCAAAGACTCATCTGCTTTCACCCAATCGGTTAAATGCACTGATTCTTTTTTGTAAGAAACTGCTTCTGTTAAGTTTTTGTACAACCAATCAGAGAAGAATGGTGCCACCGAACTCATTAACTGTGAAACGGTTATTAAACATTCGTATAAGGTTTCAAAAGCGGCTTGTTTATCAGCATTCATCTCCCCTTTCCAGAAACGTCTTCTTGATAAACGCACGTGCCAATTAGATAAATGGTCGCCCACAAACTCTTCAATGGCACGAGTAGCCGGAGTGACATCATAGTCATCCATTTTCTCAGTTACCAATTTAACCAAACTATTTAGCTTACTGATAATCCAACGATCAAGTTCTGTTCTGTTTTTAACAGGAGTGATATTGTTTTTATCAAACTCAAACCCATCAATATTGGCATAAATGGCAAAGAATGAATAGGTATTATAAAGCGTTCCGAAAAACTTACGTTGACTTTCAGCAACTCCTTCAATATCAAATTTTAGGTTATCCCAAGGGTCGCTGTTGGTTAGCATATACCAACGGTTGGCATCTGCACCATATTTGGCAATGGCATCAAAGGGATCTACCACATTGCCTAAACGCTTGCTCATTTTGTTGCCATTCTTATCTAATACCAATCCATTGGCAATTACATTTTTATAAGAAATGGAATCGAATAAGAGTACAGATAAGGCATGCAAAGTGAAGAACCAACCACGGGTTTGATCAACACCTTCTGCAATAAAATCAGCAGGGAAATTTTTTTTAAATACCTCTTCATTTTCGAATGGCCAATGCCATTGTGCATAAGGCATGGCACCAGAATCAAACCAAACATCTATTAAATCGGCTTCACGTTTCATTCTTTCACCTTTTGATGAAACAAGGATGATATTATCTACATAAGGCTTGTGCAATTCTATTTCGCCCTTGGCATTTCTATATTCAGCATCGGCAGTCATAAAACCTGAAGCGATGGCTTTATCGATTTCTGCCTTCAATTCCTCTTGCGAACCAATACACTTTTCTTCACTACCATCTTCAGTTCTCCAAATAGGTAGTGGAGTTCCCCAATAACGTGAGCGAGAAAGATTCCAATCCACCAAGTTTTCTAACCAATTTCCGAAACGGCCAGTACCTGTGTGTTCAGGTTTCCAGTTGATGGTTTTGTTTAACTCCACCAAGCGATCTTTAACAGCAGTGGTTTTAATAAACCAACTTTCAAGTGGGTAGTATAGAATAGGTTTATCTGTGCGCCAGCAATGCGGGTAGCTATGCTCGTACTTTTCTTTTTTGAATAATTTATTTTCTGTTTGAAGTTTTAAAATAATACGCTCATCCACGCTTAGATAGCTTAGTTTAGATGTATCATGAATTACACCGCTTAACTTCTCCTTTTGAACAGCTAATTCAGCAGCCTTTTCAACCTCTGTTAAATAAGCTTCTTTAACATACTCTTCACCATACAAAAACTGCCCATCTTTTACCTCTGGCATGAACTTACCTCTTTTATCAACCAAGGTTAAGCTTCCTACACCATTTTGTTTAGCCACCCTGAAATCATCAGCACCAAAGCTTGGGGCTATATGAACAATACCCGTTCCATCTTCGGTAGTAACAAAATCCCCAATAATAACCTTGAAAGCATCTCCATCATTAGGTTGGGCAAATGGCAATAATTGCTCATATCTCAACCCAGCCAAGTCTTTTCCTTTAACTTCTTTTATTACTTCAAATGGAATTTGTTTATCGCCTGCTTTATAATCTTCCAAACTTAAAGATGCATTTTCAGGAGAATAGTATTTGTTCAAAAGGTTTTTAGCCAATATCACAGTGATGGGTTTGTGAGTGTATTGGTTAAATGATTTCACCACGACATAGTCAATCTTCTCCCCTACTGCTAATGCCGTATTAGATGGCAAAGTCCATGGTGTGGTGGTCCATGCTAGGAAATGGACATCCCCCTCAACTGATAACAAAGAACTATCAATATCAATAGCCTTAAACATGGCCACTGCCGTCATATCTTTCACATCTTTGTAGGTGCCTGGTTGGTTCAACTCATGCGAACTTAATCCAGTACCCGCAGCAGGTGAATAAGGCTGTATGGTGTAACCTTTGTACAAATAGCCTTTATCATATAGTTTCTTAAGTAAATACCATAAACTTTCTATATAGTTGTTTTCGTATGTAATATAAGGGTCAGAAAGGTCAACCCAATAGCCCATACGTGAAGTTAATTTGTCCCAAACATCAGTGTATTTCATCACATCTTTGCGGCAAGCTTCATTGTATTCGGCAACAGAAATTTTCTTTCCAATGTCCTCTTTGGTGATGCCTAATGTTTTCTCAACTTGTAGCTCAACAGGCAAACCATGTGTATCCCAACCTGCTTTGCGTTTTACTTGAAAACCTTTCAAAGTATTGTAACGACAGAAAATATCTTTTACGGCACGAGCCATCACATGATGAATGCCTGGCATACCATTGGCACTAGGTGGACCTTCATAAAAAACAAAAGATTCAGCACCCTCGCGGTTGCTTACACTTTTTTTAAAAATATCGTTTTCTTCCCAATATTTTAGGACTTCTTGCTCAAATGCGGGAAAGTCTAACTTTTTATATTCTTTGTACTTCATGTAAATTACGAATTAGAAATTTTGAATTATCAATATATTAATACCATTCAAAATTTTTATTAAAAGTTTGCGAAAATAGGTTTTGAATTATAGAAAAGAAAGAGTTCAAAATTATTAAGGTTTAGGTGTTTTTTCTAGAGAGAATAGGTTTTAAGCTGTCTTAACGAAATAATGTTGTTTTGAGTTAGTTTGTAATTTGAGATATAGAAAGAATTAACCATTTTAAGGTATTATAGAAATGATGCCATTACT
>CAIVPY010000107.1 GCA_903907885.1 uncultured Bacteroidota bacterium | reverse complement strand
GTCCTGAAGTATCTTAGAAAGGATCACCCACCGTATCGCCCGTTACTGATGCTTTATGGGGCTCAGATTTTTTGTAGTACATCTCGCCATTGATTTCAACACCTTTTTCGAAAGACTTTTTAGCATTATCCCAAGCACCACCAGCATTTGATTGGAAAATACCCATCAACACACCCGAAACGGTAACACCAGCTAATAAACCTCCTAATACTTCTGGCCCGAAAATGAAACCAACAAGCAAAGGAGTGATTAATGCAATTGCACCTGGCAACATCATTTCACGGATAGACGCTTTGGTAGAAATAGCCACACATTTTTCGTATTCAGGTTTTGCTTTGTATTCCATGATACCTGGAATTTCGCGGAACTGACGTCTAACTTCTTGAACCATGTCCATAGCAGCTTTACCAACAGCTTGTATACACAATGCTGAGAAGATGAAAGGAATCATACCACCTACGAACAAACCAGCTAAAACAGGGGCTTTATAAATATCAATAGCATCAATACCAGCAATACCTACAAAAGCAGCAAATAAAGCCAATGAAGTTAAAGCAGCTGAAGCAATAGCAAAACCTTTACCTGTAGCAGCAGTAGTATTACCAACAGCATCTAAGTTATCAGTACGCTCACGTACTTCAGGGGGTAATTGACTCATTTCAGCAATACCACCTGCATTATCAGCAATAGGTCCAAATGCATCAATTGCTAATTGCATAGCCGTTGTTGCCATCATACCTGCAGCAGCAATAGCTACACCATACAATCCTGCAAAATGGTATGATAACATGATACCAGCAGCTAAAGTTAAAATAGGAATAACAGTAGATTTCATACCAACTGCTAAACCGCCAATAATATTGGTAGCATGACCTGTAGATGATTGTTGAATTATTGAAAGAACAGGACCTTTACCCATAGCGGTATAATATTCGGTTACGATACTCATGATAGCACCTACAACCGAACCAACTACGATAGCAAGGAATACATTTAGTTTGGTAAATTCATAACCACGTAGGCTCAAAGTATCAGGTAACATCCAATTTACAACGAAGTATGAAGCAACAACAGTAAGTATGATAGAAGACCAGTTACCTAAGTTCAATGCCTTTTGTACGCTTGATTTTTCATCTTTAATAGTAACAAACCAAGTTCCAACGATTGAGAATAATATACCTAAACCACAAATAACCATCGGCAGTAGGATAGGAGACATACCTCCAAAATTGTCGTTAACAGTAATTTCTTGGCCTAAAACCATGGTAGCTAAAATAGTGGCTACATAAGAACCGAATAAATCAGCGCCCATACCAGCTACGTCACCCACGTTATCACCTACGTTATCGGCAATCGTTGCAGGGTTACGAACGTCATCTTCAGGGATACCTGCCTCAACTTTTCCTACTAAGTCCGCTCCAACGTCAGCAGCTTTGGTATAAATACCACCACCAACACGGGCAAACAAAGCGATTGACTCTGCTCCTAATGAGAAACCTGTCAATACTTCAATAGCTGTTTTTACATATTCCGCATTAACACCATCATTAAAGATTGCTAAGAAAATAATAAATAATCCTCCTAAGCCTAAGATTGCTAAACCAGCAACACCCAAGCCCATTACCGTTCCACCAGTAAACGAAACTTTCAAAGCTTGTTTTAAACTTGTGCGTGCCGCTTGTGTTGTACGAACATTAGCTTTGGTAGCTACTTTCATACCAATATAACCAGCAGTTGCCGAGAACACAGCCCCAATAATAAAGGCAATCGATATAATCCAACTTGAATGAATTGGTTTACCGTTTATTTCGTGTATAGTTCCTGAATACGCCAAAAATGCAGCAGCAAATGCCACAAAAATGCTCAATACTTTCCATTCAGCCTTTAGAAAGGCCATTGCACCATCGGCAATATAGCCAGCAAGTTCTTGCATGTTTTTGTCTCCTGCATCCTGCTTGCTAACCCAAGCACTCTTAATGGCCATTACTATTAGGCCTACTATCCCTAGGGCGGGAACTAAATAAATTACATTCTCCATACGTTAAATTTTATGTCTTTATATTTTTAAAAAGTCAGCGAAAATAAGGGAAACTAAGAAAATATTAATATGTACTTTAAATTATAAATCAATTTGTTGGTTATCAAATGTTAAGAAGAATGTGAGTTTGTTGATAATTGTGTTTAATATAGAAAAGAAGAATTAAATTAGAATAAAAAAATGAAACTTTAGCTCTCTTTATCAAAGTAAATTTTATAGTATTTTCTTCCATCTTTCTCCATGCCCTGCTCTATTAGTTCTCTGTTTCCATGTATATAAATATGGAAGTTTTTATCTAGTTTCAAAACACTTTTAAAAACCTTGGCTTGCTTTTTAACTGCTTGCTGAGATATTTCAAAATCGTCAGCTATGTCAAGAGCATTCTCTTTACGGTAGCTAGTGTCGAAACTTCTGAAGGATTCAATTAATGTGTTGTCTTGAAAAACCTCTTTCTCAAATTCAACTTTATCGAAATTTTCGTGTTTTTTAAAATATTCTACTGAACGATTGAGTAGGTCTATTTGATCGGCCTTGCTCACTTCAAACTCATTGGGCAATTGTTCTGTTAGGTATGATTTGGTTAAAGATAGAAATTGGTTGGTATTATTAATATGGTCGTTTCGATAACCCACCTTCAGAAATTCTTTTTGCCAATAGTCTGTTTCAGAGCTATTGTTGTCAATTACAAAAACAGTATAAGGTTCTTCTGTAAATAATATGAGGCATGCCTTGTCGAGTCTTTTACTGCCTATGCCTTTTTTAAAATTAACTCCTATTTCACTTGAGCCATAGTCCGTGGTTTCAATAAAGCTTTCTTTGTTTTCAATTTTGTAAATACCCAAACCGTCATAGAAATTTCTGTTTAGTTGAAGGTGTTTAAATTTAACTACAAATAGGTCCCCATCCTTAATATTTGGGTGCTTCGAAACCGATTTTAGGTGTTGATGTATATTGATTGATTTGAGGGGGAAATTATCTCCGTTTTGAATAGCTTTTGATAGTTTTAGTAAAGTATTTAATTCAATATCTACATCATGTTTAAACTCATAGGTAGTTGAACTAGAAATAAAAGGTCTTAAAAATATTTTTTTTAAAACATCATTT
>CAIVPY010000106.1 GCA_903907885.1 uncultured Bacteroidota bacterium | reverse complement strand
CCTGGTCAAACGAAATCGGCGAAGGGTGGTCAAGGTGAACGGATTTTCCAATCAAAGGATTGAACAATATTTAAATAGTCCTTTAATTCAGAAACATTTTCATAAACTTTTGAGTAGCTGTCTGGATTGATAAACTGGTAAACTCTAAAATTGCTTCCGATTCTAATTTCTATTGTGTAACTCTCTCCATCAGTAACATGAAACGCTTTAATTATTTCATATCCTTCTTCATCAACGCCAACGACTTTTCTCATTTTGTTCTTTAAGTCTGTTTGATTTGGGAGTGTCAGAATGTTATAAGATAGAAGTCGAGAAAACAAACTGTCGAAATTGGATTTTGCTTTCAGCTTATACTTTTTAATTTTTACTGGCTTATTCCACTCGTCATACTCAACTGCATTCCAGGTTGTGTCAACCAAAAAAAGTCTGCGAAGTGTTTTAGTGTTGCTTAAGGAGTGAAGTCGATAAAGTCTAATGTCAACCTTTGCTTTAGATTGGTTTATTTGAAGAAGCTTAATTCTGTCATTGAAAGCAATGTTTGGAGATTTATTTACGCTGTCACTGGTAAATCCGTCTGTTTTGATGCTTGTAATTCCTCTTATTGTTGTCTGTCCAAATGAAATGTGTCCAAATAAAAGCAGAAAGAAAAATAATTTTGTCATGTCTGATGGATGCTAATTACGGAGGCTTTGCATAATAACCGCTAACGTTTTGTGGGTTTAAGAAGTTGGCGATTTCGGAGCACAAAACTGTCTGCCAGCGATGAACTTGATACGAAGCACAAAACTTCATTTAACCACTGAACCGCCAATTTCTTAAACCCGCTGTTATGGGCTGGTTTTTATAGTTTGGTTATCAATACAATTAGATTTTATGTCATGATCGGTAGATTATTTATTACAAGACCTTTTAATTTCTTCATATGCATCTGTCATTCCTAATTCTCCAGCTTTACTCAAGTCTAAACACCCGCTTTCTTTTTGATTTAAATGAATCTTTGCCATTCCTCTTGTCATATAAGCTGTCGGGAAAGAAGGGTCAAGTTTTATGGATTCGCTACAGTCTTCTATCGCTCCTCGGAAATCTGCGAGACCAAGTTTCATTGACCCTCTGCAACGATAAGATCTTGCGTTAGGACTAATCTTTATTGAAATATTGAAGTCATTCATAGCTCCTTGGTTGTCCCCTAATCTTTGTTTTGCGATTCCCCTTTCTTCATAAGCCCAAGCATAATTGGGATCAATAACTATGGCCTTTGTTTGGTCATCTATTGCTCCTTGATAGTCTCCTAATTGGCCTTTTGCTCTCCCTCTATGGTAATATGCTTCAGAAGGACAACAGTGGATTTCTAAAGATTTAGTAAAGTCAGTAATTGCATCATTGTAATTTCCACTATGGGTTAAAGAGTCGTCAAGCATTTCATTTTTATGTGAAAATGGTGATGCAAGTTCATATTTTGCAAGTCCTCTTCTGAAATATGCCTCTGCATCGCTAGAATCGATTTCTATTGTTTTGGTAAAAGCAAATATTGAAAGAGAAAACTCCTGAAGTTCAAAATAAGCTCTGCCTTTTTGGAAATGACCTTCAGGGAAATCTGGCAGAATCATTGTAACATTCCAAAAGTCTTTTTCAGCACTTTCAAAATCTTGAATTTCATATTTTGCATGACCCCTATTAAGGAAGTAGTTCGCAACTTGTTTTTTAGTTTCAAGTTGTTCCAATATTTTTTTTCTGATTTGATCATCAGTTTCAAAATGTGTCAATTCAATAGCTTTCGTAAAGGCTGCTATTGATCCATTAAAGTCTTTCCGATCAAATTTCTCCATACCGATTTTATAAAACTCCTCACCAATTTGGGAAAAGCAATTTGCAACTGAAATAGAAACAAGAAGTAGCGTAATTATTTTTTTCATGTTTGGATTGATTTGAGTCTGTTCATAAATGTTATGCCGTTTTAAACTTGCCCATAACGGTTTGCGGCTACCCGAAGGGCGGCACATTTACCACAAAACTTGATTTGAAAAACTAATGTTTGATTAACCACAAAACTGTCTTTGGAACACAAAACCCCGCCTTTTGGGTAGGTGCTGTTAGGTGCTGGCGTTCTGTCTGTCGTTGCTCTGTTGTCCATTGTTTACTGCTGTCTTGGTGCGTTGGCTTGGTAGCTCTTTTGCATTTTTTAGCGTTGATTTGTGTGTCAGCAAAAATGCAAATGTGCTACCAAATGCGTTGGCTATTTGTTTATGTATTCGTCTATCACTTCTATTATTTTTTCAGGTGTCAAAAAGTCTTTTGGATTACTACCGATACGATGAGGAATGTATTTTTCATTTTTAAGTTCTGAAATAATATTTGCCTTTGCGTTTCCTTTTCCAGAGTGATGAAATATTTGTCCAGTTACAATTAAGCTGAACTTACTTTGTCCTTTGTGTAATGACCTTAAAACATTGCTGTTTTGAAGTTTTGAATTATTGAAATATTCAATGTTCCAGTCTGTTGTCGCTACACCAACTTTGTCAAAATATTTGTTGAGTTCTTTGCTAATTAATGTCTGGTCGGAAACTTCACCCAATACACAAATATTAAAAGGCCTTTCAATTTTTATTTCTTTCGCCTCTTCCTTTTCGGGTTTAATTTCGGTTAATGATTTTGCTAAGGTCTTAACGTTGTCTTGTGCTTCCGTTAATTCCATTTCCAATAATTCATTTTTGAATTTTTGGTCTTTTAATTCGTTGATGGTTTGGTCTAACTCTGAAAGAAGTTCTAAAACCTCTTTATCTTTTTCAGTTTGGTCGTCTTTGCTTTGAATTAATTTCTTTTGACTTTGATTGTAGCGTAAGAGTTTTTCTTCAAAAGTTGATTTGAATTTATCAAGGTCTTGGTCTTTTAAAAGATTGAAAAATCTACTGTAATCAATAGGAGAAAGCATATAAAATCTAACCTTTTCCTTACTTGAAACTCTTGTAAGATAGTTTCTCCCTGCTTGTAATTTTAAAGCATTTTCTGGTTTGAAATCTTTGTCGTCCTTTATTTCAACGATTATGGTTTCTTTTTTAGTCTTAATTAAAAAGTCAGGATAAAAACCATAGTGGTAACCGTCTGATTTTTTATATGCAATTCCAAAGTATTTGCTTTCACTTACTCCATTTTTAAACCACCAAAGTATATCATCGTCAGTTTTATCAAGGTCTTTGATAAATTCAATTTCAGGATTTGATAATTCTATTTTTCCGTTTTTATTCTTTTTTACGAAATACTTTTTATCGTCAGCTTGCTTAATTATTGATTTGTTTGAGTTTTGTAATATCTCATAATCGGTGAAGATGCTTATGCTTTCAGGGATTTCCCAATTTGCATTTTGAATAATTTCTTCATCCTTAGTTGGAAGGTTTTTATATTTTTCCTTGGCATCTTCTATTAGTGTTTTGATTGAAGAATTATTACTCCTGTTCATTACAATTAGAGAAATTTGGTCTTCATCGCCAATTTCAAATTCATCTTTGAACCAACTTCTTAAAGATGATTTGATAATATTTGTTGAACGTGCCTTTGCATAAGGGTTAGACATATCAGCACAAAAGTTTACATAGCTGTCTGCTACTTCTTTTATATCTTTTTTAATTGCTGTTTTTTCTGAAAACTCAATTTCTTGTTTTTGTTCCCTATCAAGTTCCTTTACCTTTCCGTCAATGGCAACTGTTTTTGTTATTTGTTTAATGCTTGGGTTTATTTCGTCTTTTGTTTTAAGTTCTTTCGCTGCCTCAAATAAACACTTTTTGAAATCTCCCGAAAGTCTTGTTAGTTCTCTTTTTCTACGAATAAATTCGCTTGTTAATTTTATTGGTTTAGTGTTTAAATCTTCATCACGTTCCATTTGCAAATTACTTACATAGTCATTTGCCAACTCTTGCACTATTTCAAAATTGTCTGATGCAGAAAACACATAACCAATATTCAAAAGTGGTTTAGTAGGGTAGTGCATTTGTTCAGGCATTCGCATAATACGCCCTAATGTCTGAATGTTGAAACTATATCGTTCTTGTTTCCATTCTCTTTGTAGAAATATTATTGATGCTCTCGGACAGTCCCAGCCTAATGCAATGGCTTCTTTAAAAATTAAGACTTCTATTTCGCTGTTATGTGGTTTTACTTTTTCATCAAGTTCTTTAATGTCAACACCTGAAATCCTTATGGCTAATTTGCCATTTCTTTCTGTTATATCGTGTTCGGCTAATAAGCCAATAATATAATCTTCAGGGTTTGAACTATCGGTTTGTTTTTTATTAGGGATTTGAATTAGTAATAAAGGATTTATTTCAGTTTCAAGGTCCTTATATGCTTGTTGTAGTTCTTTCCGTTTTTTTAATGCAACATTTAAAAGGTCTTTATTTTCCTTTATGTTTTTACTATTAGGATTTATTTGAACTTCACTTTTTATCATTCCTTCGGCTATAACTCTACCTAAAGGAATTTCTATCAAAGTGCCACTAATATTAGTTGGTGTGGCAGTCATTTCAATTGTTAATTTAGGCTGAATTTCATTTATTACATCTTTCGCTTTTTCAGCTTTTGCAGTTCTATGACTTTCATCTATGATTAAAATAATTTCTCTGCCTTCGTCCTTAGTATTTGCTACAACAGATTGTAAATTCCAGTCTTTTTCGTTTTCCATTCGGAAAACGTTATTCTCTTTTATCAGACTATCCCAATTAATAAAAACAATTTCGTTTTCTTCAATAGTGTTGTTTTGAATGTCATCAATTGTGATACATTCTAAAAGTTTTTCATCTTCTAAATATTGACTTAAACTTTGTCTGCTTTGTTCGTGTAAAGAATTTACGGATAACCAAATAAAACAATAGGAAGCTTTGCTTCCTTGTTGTTTTACAATTTTGGTTATTGCTTGTGAAATCATATAAGTTTTACCTGAACCAGTCGGTGCTTTTAACACAATAGTTCCTTGGTCTCTATACTTGTCGTTTAAGAGTTTGACTGCTGTTTCAGTCAATTCAGTTATATATTCTTCTTGATATGCTACTTGTTTCATTTACGTTTCAATTTGGAGATTTTACGATACACGTTTAGAATTGCTTCTGGAATTGGCTTTACATCAAATTTTATATTTAATGTTTCAAAATCCACTTCATCGTAAGTATGGTCGTAGCTAAACACATAAATGATAACCTTGTGCTTAGGGTTGATTTTATTTAATTCGGAACAACAATTTTCAATACTATCTTCATCATAAATGATTGCAGTATGTTGTTTTGCATTTTTGAATACGGAATAGTCTAATTTCTTTTTGTTTTGTTTTACTACTTCAAATGTATTTTCTGCGATACATAGTAATTCTGTGCTTCTTGCAACTAAAGTCCTTTTATCATTGTCTGTAAGCACAAAAGGCACATAATCAGTAGTGAAGTATTTTACATTTGCTTTAATGCCTTTTTTACTTCCATAACCTTCAATAACCTTTTTTATTCTTGGATAGGTTACTTCTTCACAGATTTTATTTTCATTGTTAGTGCAAAGAATAAATTGTCTGTTTCCATTATCTTGTTGATTTAATTCTAACACTGCTTGTCCAGTAGTTCCACTTCCTGCGAAAAAATCAAGTATTAATGAGTTTGGATTTGACGTGATTTCCAAAATGTCTTTTACAGCATAAATTGATTTTGGATAATTAAATGTGTTGTCCTTTCCTAAAATTTTTTGAAGTAACATAATACCATTACTTGAAGCATCATATTTGGAGTCATACCAAACAGTTTTAGGTTTTTTCCCAGTGTTATCGTTTAATCGCCTCTTTTTGTAAATTTTATTTTCGCCTTTAACTTTCTTCACAAAGAGTTCTGTTGCTTGTAATTCTAAAAATGTTTCTTTGCCCCATCTCCAACATTTTTCCTCTCCATCATTGTTTGTTGGTAATAATTCTTCCCATCCTTTTGTTTTAGTTAATGAAAGTTCAGTTGTTTTTTCGTTGTAATATATTGGATAATACAAATTAGGTCTTTCAGTCCTTTTTGAATTATTACCAGTTCTTATAAACGAAGTTTCTGCGAATGGAGAAATATCATCAGCTTTTTTGTATTGGTCTTTATCATCATCATTCAATGCAAAATGATGAACATTTGCCTTGTCCGAATTCTTAGCATAAACCAATACATATTCGTGTTGAGAAGCGAAAAACTTGTCGTCATTACGTCCTCTTGGATTATGGACTACAACTAAAGTTCCAAGTCTATTTTGTTCTCCATAGATATTGTCAAAAAGTAATTTTAAAGAAGCAAATTCATAATCGTCAATAGCACAAATAATAATACCATTTTCTTTTAGTAGTCTTCTTGCAAGCCTTAATCGCTTGCTCATAAATGAAAGCCATTTACTATGGCGAAATCTATCTTCTTTATCTATGAAGTCATTGTTATATCGCCAGCTTTTATTTCCTGTGTTGTATGGTGGGTCAATATAAATTACATCTATTTTTCTTTTGTGAGTAAAGTTGAGAGTGTAAAGAGTATGATAATTGTCGCCCTCAAATATAAAGTTGGTTGGTTTTGACGGGTCGTTTATGATTTCTTTTGATTTGTCCTCCGTAAGAACTGGTAATTCTCTTTCACATTGGTCGGCAATAGCCTCTGGTTTGTCCTCCCAAACTAAACCATATCGCTGTTTTTCTAATAGATTTATCTTGTCTATTAGTTGCTCTTTGGAGTAGTTGTCGTATTTGCTTTTTGCCATCTATATTTTTAAAATTTCGTGTCGTTTTTACAAGTCGCTAAGTTAAGTTTTTAATCCTTTTTTTGGTCAAAAGTTGGCGTCAAGTTGTCAAGTGTCTGCCAGTTGGGTGGTGGGTGGGCTTTGGGTGCGTTTGGGCAAAATTAAATGTGCTGCAAAAGCGTTGGCTCGTGTGTAGGCTTGCAGCTCTTTTAATTTTGCGAAGGGTTGGCATTTTGTCCACTGTTTTTTTGTCTGTTTATGTTCGCACTTTCGGTCGTCCTACGCTTGCACCTAACGTATGTATTGTCGTATATGCGAATATAAGAATATTATATTACATTAAAATTGTCATCCTGATTGTCAACTACTTAAATAGGTTATGCAAGATTTATATAACTGGTTTCACATTTGCGACAATACAATAAAAGTTATGGTGATTTACTAAAGTTATTATTTCTTGTATCTCTTAAAATCCCTAGCACACCTGGTCCCGCTTCTTTGCATATCCTTCAAAATTTAATTGTATTATTTTGGAACATTTTGGTATGAATGATGAGGCTTACAATGTAAAAAGAGAAAATAAGGAACTTTAATATCAAAAGCTTTGTAAAACGATGCCTGATTTCTTTTTCATTAGCACAGATGAAGATGATATTTGTAACCTAAAGGATAGGCTAGGAAAGAAGCTTAATGAAACGCCGCTTAAAAAGATTATTTGGAAATAAGTATTTGTAAGCCGTTTTAGAATTACTGAACTCTTGAATCATTGTTGATTGTTTGTTTGTATTGAATATAATGAAAACACCTGCTCACATTAAAAATATTCTTTGGTTTATTGGATTTTTTATCAAGTTCTATTGAATATATCAATTTGGCGTTTTAAGCCCATTTAAGCCACTTAAATCCCTCAAGGCTGAATAGTGCTGCAATCGTCTGCCGATGCCTTCCTGAATGCCCCTGTAAGCTTTTAGATTAAATCTTTGGTTGTCCCATGTTACACGTTTTTTTCCTTTCTTCTGTATTTTAAAAAATTGGTGAGTAGCGTAGAAAATCTAGAGGCCTTGACTGGAAAATCCGGTCACCTTGACCACCCTTCGCCGATTTCGTTTGACCAGGAAGAACGTTGGTACTCAATACTGTTCCTGGTCAATCGTTTCCGGATTTAGGTGGTCAAGGCCCCTGGATTTTCTAGAATAGTGCCACTTACAGCCCCAAATTTCAATTTTATTAGATCAATGGTAGTTCTGTGCCATGTTTTGCATTTAAGGCCTGTTAACTGCCTGAAAATGTATGTTAACCGCGTTTATGGCAGGGAGTGGGTTGTGAATATTTAAAAGATACGGAAAAGGAGTGGAAAATTGGTTTGTTGGACATAATTTATCTCGGTTAGTTTCAATAAAACAACCGATATTTAGTCTACAAAAACAATCGTTCTTTTATCTCTAATTCTGGAGGGCAGTTTGTGCCGGTTTTAGTGGGTCAATTTGGAAAATCCGGTCACCTTGACCATCCTTCGCAGATTTCGTTTGACCAGGAAGGACGATGGTACTCAATACTGTTCCTGGTCAATCGTTTCCGGATTTAGGTGGTCAAGGCCCCTGGATATTCCAAATTATAAAGCTTTTTTTGTTTCGGGGCACATCTTGGGGGACATTTAACACAGAATTTTTAATCCTTATTCTTCAACTTTATAAATCATTTAAACCTTCGCTCGTAGATAAATTCTGCCGTATGGCTTTTCACATACCTTGACGGGATGAGTGGAAAATCCGGTCAACTAATATTGGTTAACATAAACCCGGTGGGAGTGTTCACTATACAAGGTAAATAAATCCAGATCTTTCTATTCATTCATCATTTTGCGTAAAGTCATCGATCCTGCCAAACGGAGTCGTACCATTTCGCCAGCTCCAAAATTCATTATCTGGTAATTATTTCTTAAGCCGAAACTGACCCAGCCAATTTCAGAAACATACAGGCTGTTCCCTTTCATATCCCAGGATATAGCAACTGAATAAGAAGTGGTGACATAACCAGAGCCACTGGAATATAAATCCAGCCTGACACGTTGGGAAGCACCATACCAGGATCCAATCACAAAATCTTTCTGTCCTGCCTGTCTCAGTGTAACCGATTTGCCATCCAGACTGGTTACCCGTATATAATTACCATCCACCCTGATTGTTGCACTATCCTTCCCAATTAAAATAAGGTTGTCTTGCACTTGTATTGGCTGACTGTTTTTATATTGAATAAAATGGATAGTTCTTTTTGAATCCACAAAAAATATAGAATTCGTCCACCCGTCTTTTCGAATCCATACTTTACCCGTAAGTTTCAGAATAGCTGAATCGGTCGATTTCATATCGGCTTCTGACAAAGTTGGTTTGCAGGGTTTATTTTTTTCCGCATAAAATGTCATTGCCAGGATGCTGTCTTCTTTGCCCGCTTGCTGGCAATATTCCCTCAGACGCTGATTGGCTGATTGGCGACAAGAGTCCTGTTTTTTCAAACTTGTCCGGATATCCAGATTTCCTGATGATTCAAAACATTGGCAGTTCTGTTTTGCCAGTTTTTCCGCAAAATCGCCTGGTTTTTGCTTGCCAGAATTACATGCGATTAATAAGAACAACTGTAAAAGTACCGCTACTATCAGATATTTTTTCATAACATTGGGTGGTTTAACTCATAACAAATTACGTATCCCCGGCAATCTATTCCTTTTAATTTCGTTCATTTAGTGGAAAATCAAGAAGAGAGTAACAAACAGAGGCACTTCCTTTTAATTCCCAAACATTTTATATTCCGGGATTGTCGGCCTCCCATTTTTTCATGATTTTTGAAACTGTCAATATCCATTTCCTCGGCAGTTGGCTTATAAATATACGACGAGGTGTTAGCTTTATTTTCTAAATATGTCTTTAAATATGGTTTGTCGGAAAGCTCCTCAAGATTAGAAAACTCTCCTTCACTAATACTTATTAGATTCCCTTTTTTATCGGTTGTAGAATTTTCTCCAGAATAAATCAATTCGGTTTTTTGAAAGTCAACTAAAGATATTAAGGTAAAACAAAGAGCTGTGTAGCCACCGGCTCCATTCCCCATAGCAGTTGAGTTGTACAAGAAATACATGTAGGGGATTTTATTAATAGTATCAATGGCAAAGGGTGGCAAAAACTCAATATAGCTATACTCTTCTGGTTTAAAACCTTGTTTTTGAACTTCAACCTTCCAATTATTTTCAAATTTTGTAAGTATATAGAAATATATAGATTCGGGATTTTCATAAAAAGCATAGTGCGTTTTATTCGCTTTGTTTTGAGGGCCTGTTTTATTAGCCATACAAAAAATAAAATCTTTGTCGTCAATT
>CAIVPY010000105.1 GCA_903907885.1 uncultured Bacteroidota bacterium | reverse complement strand
CTGCTCCACAACATATCATTGTTTAACTCAATAGGAAAAAAATGATATGAGCAAAGATACATCAAAAAAGCCTGTTCGGTCAAATGAAAAAAAATTAATCAACAAAGCGGTGCTACCTAAACTCGACTTTGATCTTTTTTGATGCCTGCGAGCTTGCCGCCTAGCCCGGTTTGAATCAGCCAAAAACAAAACTTGCCTAAACATGTTCTTTTTTATTACACCACGCCTGCTGTCGTCGTACCCGCTGGCGCATCCTATAAACAGAGTGAAGAACCCACATAGCGGGTATCCATTTCGGGCCCCGAACAACGTTGACAGGCTCTAATCTAGGCAGCTAAGCCGCCAAGGCAAGCTGATCAAGGATATATTTGGTGTTTTGATTGATGATTTTTAATGAGTCCTCGCCATTTTCAGACTTTGAAAATCGTATTGACCAAAGGGAACGCCGCACTGCCAAAATAATATCGGTGAAGGTCAGCTCTCCTTTTTTGTCGTACCATGAAGTTGTTTCTGCAACTACCAATGCTTTCTTTTTATTCATCTCAAGGGCTATCAATGTTAGCAAAGAATACAGAGCCATCAATAATGGTGTTGTTCTGTGAATTGCTTTATCTGACCACTGGCGTTGTGTTTCAACACCAAGGTGCATTCTGGTCTCAGCGAATGTAACTTCAATGTTCCACCTCAGGATAAACCAGTTGATGATTTGAACTGGTTCTAACGTTATATCGGTGCTAAAAAAAGTTTCCGCGCTATTTTTCCCATCAGGAGTTTTTACAAGCACAATACGCAAGGTGACTGGTGGTTCTCCTGCATGGTACCACAAGCAAGTGAAGCTCAAGCACTCGATCGTTTTTTGAATACCACCATACCAATTCACATTTAAAGAAACCCAAGTCTGCTTTGGATCCTCAAGCAATTTTCTCAATTCAATACGCTTACCTTTTACAGGCTTTCTACCCAATTTCTTTGGTAAATGCACAGGAAACTCAAATAGTTGTGCATCCAAACGCAACCGCGACAAAAGGGTTACATTTCTGTCTATGCACGTTTGAGCTAATGCCATACAAGCATAAGCACCGTCACCCACTAAAATCCATGCAGCCTTGTTTAACCAGCGGCTGATTAATATCACCATTTGTCGTGTCCAATCAATCGATGTTTTATGCCGCCGACCAGCCGCTTCGTTTGATTTTTTTGACGGGGACAGGACCGTCAAAAATGGTAAAGCCCATGAACGTCGGCACCAAGGCAAGGAGACAATGAGAGTCATGCACTCCCATTTTAAGCCATAGGAGGTTACAAGATGTGATTGGCTAGAGCGGACCGCATCACGATACACCCCTTTGGCTTTAATCATTTTTCCTTTTCGACGCTCCAATGTCTCATCAACTGCCACCAGTATAGGCCAAGATTCAGGTATAAGTTTAATCAACAAGCCTAATAAAATTTTGCTCAATGCAATCCCATTCCAGGAAGCATGGTTCAGTACCCGATGGTATTTTGAAAAATTACGCTCCTGGCCTAAATTCATAACCCGTAAAATACTGGTAACGCGTCTTGGGCCACGACATAAAATGGCGCCAATAAGGAGTGTTTGTATTTTCTTCCATGTGGGGCGATTAAATTCACATGCAAATACGGTAATAATTGATATAATCTCGGGTGTCATTGCTGGCAAATCCTTGTACCTGACCGTTTTCGAAGACAAAAAGATACCTGTTTTTACAGCAATGGCAACTTATTTTAAGCATAAATTCACGGCAGTGCGTCAACGTTGTTCGGGGCCCGAAATGGATACCCGCTATGTGGGTTCTTCACTCTGTTTATAGGATGTGCCAGCGGGTACGACGACAGCAGGCTGTGGTGTAATAAAAAAGAACATGTTTAGGCAAGTTTTGTTTTTGGCTGATTCAAACCGGGCTAGGCGGCAAGCTCGCAGGCATCAAAAAAGATCAAAGTCGAGCTAAACATTTGCAACATATTAATAAAATGGCGGCTGGAATTGATATTGGATCTAAATCACATTTTGTAGCGGTCCCTGAGGGTTGTGTCGACGATTGCGTACGTGAATTTCAAAGTTTTACGG
>CAIVPY010000104.1 GCA_903907885.1 uncultured Bacteroidota bacterium | reverse complement strand
TTAAGTTTCTTTTTCTCTTCACTCACTTCCTCTATCACACCACTAAATCCACTAAAAGGACCATCATTTACTTTCACGCTTTCGCCTACTATAAATGGTTCAAGTATTGTTTCACCATTTTCAGAAATTTGATCTACGTTTCCTAAGATGCGTGACACTTCGTTTGCTCTTAAAGGCACTGGAGTGGATTTACCACCTAAGAAGCCTACAACACCATTTACAGAATCAATAACATGTCCAACCTCTCCTACTATCTCAGCTTGAATTAGTATATAGCCAGGAAGGTATGCTTTTTCTTTTATTTGCTTTTTTCCGTTTTTTACCGTGTAAACTTTTTCGGTAGGAATTAGTATTTGAGGCACATGATGAGTTAAGGCCGCTCTTTCCAGTTCAATCTCCATCTGAGCTTTAATCTTTTTCTCTTGACCAGTTATTACTCTAGCCACATACCATTTAAATTGTTCTTCCAACATTATAAATATTTACACCTCTAAATTATCCTTGGAAAATTTGATAGAAAAATCCAAGTGCACTACTACTAACTATATCAATAACATAAATAACCAAAGCTATAAGCAAAGAAGCTATCATAACGATAAGCGTGCTTTCTTGTAGCTCTTCCCATGTAGGCCAAGTTACTTTATTTACCAATTCATCGGTAGATAGTTTTATGTATTCTCTGATTTTATTCATGAGATTGTTTTTTTGTTGTTAACTAGCACGGGCACAAGGATTCGAACCCTGATCAGCGGTTTTGGAGACCGACATTCTACCATTGAACTATGCCCGTATATTGACAATAAATGTTGGCTAACATGTCGTTAGCCAACATCTAAAGTCTTAATATACAGTATTAATCTAAAATTTCAGTTACCTGACCCGCACCAATTGTACGACCACCTTCACGGATAGCAAAACGTAAGTTTTTCTCCATTGCGATTGGCGCAATTAATTGAACAGTTACTGTTACGTTATCACCAGGCATAATCATTTCCATACCATCTGGTAACATAACTTCTCCAGTTACGTCAGTTGTACGTAAGTAAAACTGAGGACGGTATTTGTTAAAGAATGGAGTATGACGTCCACCTTCGTCTTTTGATAACACGTAAACTTCAGCTTTGAATTTAGTATGTGGAGTTACAGAACCTGGCTTGCAAATAACCATACCTCTACGGATTTGGTTTTTATCAATACCACGTAATAATAATCCTACATTATCCCCAGCTTCGCCTCTGTCTAATATTTTACGGAACATCTCAACACCAGTTACAACTGATTGTAATTTCTCTGCACCTAAGCCAATAATATCAACAGTTTCGTTTGAGTTTACAATACCACGCTCAATACGACCAGTAGCAACAGTACCACGACCTGTAATTGAGAATACATCTTCAACTGGCATTAAGAAAGGAAGTTCAGTTAATCTAGGAGGAACTGGGATATATGAATCTACAGCATCCATTAACTCCATAATTTTTCCAACCCATTTAGGATCTCCATTCAAACCTCCTAAAGCAGAACCTTGAATAATTGGAATTTCATCTCCGGGAAAATCATATTTGTTTAACAAATCACGAATTTCCATTTCAACGATTTCTAATAATTCAGCATCATCAACCATATCCACTTTGTTCATGAATACTACGATACGAGGTACTCCAACCTGACGAGCTAATAAGATATGCTCGCGAGTTTGAGGCATTGGTCCATCTGTAGAAGCAACCACAAGGATAGCTCCGTCCATTTGTGCCGCACCTGTAACCATGTTTTTAACATAATCCGCGTGACCTGGACAGTCTACGTGTGCATAATGACGATTAGCAGTAGAATATTCTACGTGCGCTGTGTTAATTGTAATACCACGTTCTTTTTCTTCTGGAGCTGAATCGATTGAATCGAATGAGCGTGCTTCCGACAAACCTGCATCAGCCAATACTTTTGTAATTGCTGCTGTAAGAGTTGTTTTCCCGTGATCTACGTGACCAATAGTACCGATGTTAACATGAGGTTTACTGCGGTCAAATTTTTCTTTAGCCATAGTTGTATTTATTTATTTTAGTTTTTCTTTTTTATTGAGCTGTTGAAGAGAATTGAACTCTCGACCTCTTCCTTACCAAGGAAGTGCTCTACCCCTGAGCTACAACAGCTTTTCAACTGATATTAGTTATTTCATTTCTCGTTATCCGAATAACTCATAACAAATAACTTTGCTCTATTTGAGCGAGAGACGAGGCTCGAACCCGCGACCTACAGCTTGGAAGGCTGTCGCTCTACCAACTGAGCTACTCTCGCATAACTAACATAAGTTAATCGAAACAAGTTCAATTAACTTTTTAGTATGTTTGGTGTGGGGAGAGAAGGATTCGAACCTTCGTAGATTTCTCAACAGATTTACAGTCTGTCCCA
>CAIVPY010000103.1 GCA_903907885.1 uncultured Bacteroidota bacterium | reverse complement strand
TACATACCTTTGCCTAAATTTGATTGAATGGACACAAGCTGAGCACCTGAAGATAATACCAAATCATTCACCCAAACTTCTTGACCAAGCATATTTAAAATGCTGATTTGTGTTTGATTTGATTCAAACAAATTAAACTTAACTTCAAACTGGCCTAAGTTAGGATTTGGATAAATTGCAAAGTCAGTTATTTTAGAAATGTCTTCCACGCCTACTTTATTGATTGCTATGGTGAAGGTGCTTATATCTTTGCAATTTATAGAATTAGTAACTTCAACTTTTATCTCACCACTTCCTACGCTAAGCCATTTTACTTGCACAGCAGCCGTTCCTTGTCCAGAAATAAGCAAGCCATTTACCATTGTCCATTTATAGCTAAGTCCCACAGAATCTTTAACGCTGTAATTATATATAATATTTGTATTGGTACCGCTTGGGCCGGCAATAATACCAGCATTTGGACTAGTATTTACTGTAACTATTTTTTGAATTGTGTCATTGCAACCTTTATTACTAGTAGCAATCAATTTTACAGTATAATTATTTACTTTAGCGTATATTTTAATAGGATTTTTCAATGTTGAGGTATCATCATTTAGTGAAGAACCAAAATCCCATTTGCTTAACAATCCACCAGAAGATATGGTGGATAAATCACTAAATCTAAAAGTGTTTCCTTTCAAACATTGGATACTATTATCCACATTAAAATCAGCTTTAGGCATTGGATTTACCTCAATAGTTTTAGATACAGTATCATAACAATAATATTGATTTGTGCCAATCAATTTTATGTCGTAAACTCCAGTTTGTGTAAGCGTTTTAGTAAGTGTAGCTAGTGTAGAATTTTCATTGTTAACATACCATGCTCTTCGATAAGTGTATGAAGTATTTGTAGTATCATTAAAAGTAAAAACATTATCATTTAAGCATTGAGTTTGATTATTGATGGTAAAACCCATTTCGTTCATTGGTTTAAGAGTTAATGCCTGTAATGTAGGCATACCTGACCCATTTGAATTAAATGGTGTTACCGAAACATTACCCGAAATTGAACCTAACTTTACTTGAATGCTTGTTGTATTTTGTCCACTTAGGATGATTGTTTCTTTAGGGACGTCCCAAATATAATAGGTAGCACCAATTGCATTTGGAATGGAAAAAGTAGCATAAGAATGAGGACATTGATATGTGAGTCCATTTATATTTCCTGTCATATCTGGGAATGGGCCTAGTTTTAAAATATAGGCATCGAAATCATTACCTGCATACATGGAATACATATTTATGCCTGGATCAAAATCAACACTACCTTTGAAAGCACCGGTAAGATAAATATTTTGTCGACTATCGATATCCATGGAAACATTACCCATACCTTCGTAGCTTTCGGCCCAAATAAACTTACCTGATGAACTTAATTTAGCCGCATATACGCCTGAGCTGGCAGAAGTATTAATAATATAACTTGATGTATCTGGGTCGAAGTCAAAGCTATTAGAGAAAGATCCTGTTAAAATCAAATTGTTTAAATTGTCAAAACAAATGTCGAAACCATTTCCAACCCCACTATTTGTAATACTTTTGAACGATTTAGCCCATACATAATTCCCCATTGAATCTAATTTAGAGATATAAATATCAGTTTTCAAAGCACTCAAATTTGATATGCCTTGATTCGGATTAAAATCAACTATCCCTTGAAACTGGCCTGTACTGTATACGTTTGAATATTTATCAACTGCTACAGAGTAACCAATATCACTTTGTTTACTGCCAAAGCTTTTAGCCCACTCTACATTTCCTAAAGTATTTAGTTTAATGATAAAAATATCTTCTGCACCTTGTGAAATCAATTTGTTTGGGGCAGTAACATTATAAATTAATGTGTCTTGAAATTGACCAGTAGCATACACAT
>CAIVPY010000102.1 GCA_903907885.1 uncultured Bacteroidota bacterium | reverse complement strand
ATTAGAGAAGCAGACAATGTTTGGCGTACTAAATTAGTGAAGCAATAACACCAACCCTAAGCAAAAAAAGAGTTTGTAACCATAGGTGTTCGAAACATGATTAAGGGCTATTCCACAAATGTTTAGCTAAATCAGGATTACCCCCACATAGCAAAACAATCTCTCTGATAATTGAATTATCTAAATCTATTTCAAATTTCAATTTGGCAATTTTATAACCTTTAATTTTATTTAGTTTTTTATATGCCAAAATCAATATTGCTAAAATCATAGTCATGTATAACATTACCTTGATACCATTAATGTTGTGGGATACGAGGTGTTTTACATTGAGATTTTGCTTTATGAATTTAAAGAATATTTCTATTTCCCATCGTTGCTTATAAATATCCGCTATCACGTAAGCATCTTCATCAAATAGGTTTGTCACAAAACAAATTTTTTCCTCTGTATTATCAATTATTGCTTTTATTAACCTAAAGGGATTGCTTGTTTTTAATCTCTTTCCACCCAATAGAAGACCTGTTTCATCTGTAATAATTGTGACAGAGCTTCCTTTGGGTTTAGCAGGAATTTGTGATGTTGAAACAACTTCAATCTGGGTTTTAGGTCTTCCTCTTCCTACAAATAATTTATTTTTATTACTGAAGTTATCTAATACCTTTCTGGACTGTAATCCTCTGCCAAAAACAACTACTGAACCTTCTGATTGCTTTGTAGTGTCAATCAAATCTCCTAATGCTAAGTCTTCACTAACGTAAGATTGGTCAGTATATACTTTTACATTACAAGGCAAACTACCTTTTAAATTAACGCTGTATTTAACATGTTTTTTACCATTAGATGCTGCTCCGTTTAACATCCCAATTGAAATTAAATTTGCTGCTATCGCAACATAAGTACTATCTGCTTTTGAGAGTGCTTTCTCTTCTTTTAGTGCCTTGTTGTAGGTAGTAAAAATGGTGTTGAATAACTGCTCAAAATAGTCCGAATTTATAGCACAAATTCTATCTCTTATTGAATTGAATTTTGAATTTAATTCCTCTTGACTTGAGAATGATTTGAACTTTGCTGAAGCCAAGAATGTTTCCATTACCCTTAAACTTAACCTATCACTGTTGAGCATAGTAAAAAGTATAAGTTTAAATATGATTTCTCCTGTTAATTTTTTTACCTGAAAATCAACTTTGGTTTCTACTGCTAAATCATCAAATGTATTTGATGGAATTAATTTAAGTAATTCATCAACTGTCATCCCACAAACCTACTAATGATATAAAATGAATTTATTCCACTTACTTTAAATTATAAACAAAGGGTTGTGGAGGTTTCGAACACCTATGGTTTGTAACTCGCTATAACTTTATTATTATTGCCAAACGTAGTTAAAATCCGTGTCAGAGACTCTACTATTCATTATAAATTCGTAGTGCGCTGCGCCATATATACGGATAGTGAGGTTGACTACTATACAAATGAAAAAGGATTAATTGAAATTGATTTTCTTTACTAACCCGTGTCGGAGACATTACTATTCATAATACATCCGTAGAGCGCTTTGCTAACTCTACGGATAGTTGGTGAATTAATACAATACAGTTTTTATACCTTTGAATAGAATTTTTAAATGTTGTTTTATTATATTTGGATAAGAAAGGTATCTTTTAAATTTATAGTAATCGAACAGCTTCTAGTATGTTGCAATGGCAAGATTATACAGAACAAATGGGAATACTTAAAACTAAATAGAAATATCTACGAGTAAAAATATAAATCAATAATATTATGATTAAAAATTTTTCTTTTTCTTTAATTGTACTCATATTAACTATACATATTTCAAAGGCGCAATTGCCCAATCCTGCCTTAGTTGGCTATTGGCATAATTGGAATGATGTGAATGCACCTTATATTGAATTAGATTCTATTGATAATCGGTATAATGTTATTGAAGTGGCCTTTGCTGTGCCCACCTCCTCAACAAATATGACTATGTTGTTTACAACAGATATAGTTTCGCAGAATATGTTTATTGCCAAAGTTCAAGCATTACAACTGCAGGGGAAAAAAGTTTTGATTAGTATAGGAGGTGCCAATGCCAGTATCGACTTAACTACCACTGCCAATAAAAATGCTTTTGTAAGTTCTATGAATACTATCATTAATACTTTTGGCTTTGATGGTATTGATTTAGATATAGAAAATGGTAACTCCATTTTAATAAGCGGAGGAACAATTGCCTCACCTGGAAACATTGCTCAGGTCAATTTAATTGATGCTGTTAAACTTATAATGGTAAATTATAGGGCAACCCATCCTCAAAAACTTTTATTAACCATTACACCAGAAACCGCCTATGTTCAGGGTGGTCAATCGGCTTTCGGCAGTATTTGGGGAGGTTATTTGCCTATAATTCATGGGTTAAGAGATTCTCTCGATTTATTACAAGTTCAACTTTATAACAGTGGCTCTATGTATGGAATTGATAACAATGTCTATAATCAGGGGAGCGCAGATTTTATCCTAGCCATGACAGAAGCAGTAATTCGTGGATTCAATACCAATGGAGGAATGTTTGTGGGATTACCTGCCAGTAAAGTAGCGGTAGGTTTGCCGGCTTGTAGCAGTGCAGCAGGAGGAGGATTTGTTGATTCTGCAACTGTAAAGTCGGCCATCAATTATTTATTAGGAAAGAGTGCAAAACCTGGCACTTATGTATTATCACAAGTAGGCGGGTATCCTGCTTTAAGAGGAATGATGACTTGGTCAATCAATTGGGATGCCGTTAGCACATGTGCCAATAGGTATCAATATGCCAATAATTATCAAAGTATTTTTGGTAATTTGATTTATGCGCAAGTACCAAATTATGTTTCATCAAACGGACTAGTGGCGTGGTGGCCATTTACTGGCAATGCTAGCGATTCAAGTGGTTATGGGTTGAATGGCATTGTAAGTGGTGCAACACTCACAACAGATAGATTTGGAATAGCTAATAAAGCTTATAGTTTTAATGGTACTTCTTCAAAAATTACTGCTGCTACCAGTACACGATTAAATCTTTTACATAACAGAACAGTATCTGTTTGGGTGAAAAGTACCGATAGCTCTTCTGATGCAGGAATTGTTGGATACCTTTCAAATGGTCATAATGGTTATCAGATTTTGTTAAAGTCATCGGGTAAAATTGCTTCCATGGAAGATAATTGGACGGGAGGAGCCAACAATCCGCCAACGAATGGTTGGGATTATGCCAACAGT
>CAIVPY010000101.1 GCA_903907885.1 uncultured Bacteroidota bacterium | reverse complement strand
TAAAAATACCATTCCGCCCCATGGCGTAATCTCTTTATCTGTAAAGGATATATCAAATTCCATACTTTTCTATTTTCTATTGCTACGCATTAGGTTTTCTAAGCGTAAAAATAACGTTTTTTTTCTATTGCGGAATGTGGGTTAAACGAAATTAGAGCTACCATTAAAAAAGCGGCACCACTGGCCGAAGAAGTAATTAGTTAGCAGATGCCTGCTTACAAACAACAGGGCATATTGGTTTATACCCAACTGCATCGGGCGTTATTGCTTTCAAAGACGAAATTACACCCTACAAAAATTCAAAAGGGGCTATTCAATTCCCGAAAGACAAACCTATGCCATTAGATTTAATAACCCGAATTGTAAAACACAGACTTCACGAAAACGAATTGAAAGCCAAGAAGAAAAAATAACATTTTATCTTCACTAATAATCACTTAGAAACGATACTATTGTGAATTGAAAACGCCTTCACATATTGTATACTATGACGGATATTGTGGTTTGTGCCATGCTTCTGTACGTTTTATAATTAAACATGATAAGTATAAAGTATTTAGATACGCATCTCTACAATCAGATTTTGCACAGCAAAGATTGCCTCAGCATCATTTGAAAACCACCGATACTATCATTCTTTTTGCAAATGGCAATCTCTTAACCAAGTCAATTGCTGTTTTTACCATCGTGCAATTGTTAGGGTTTCCTTATAATATGTTATTGGTTTTTAAAGCTTTTCCAATATCAACCGGCAATAGAGTGTACTATTTTATTTCAAAACATCGCTACCGTGTTTGGGGTAAGTTAAATACTTGTTTGTTACCTAGCCAAAAGCATAAAGACTTGTTTTTGGATACATAACAAAAAAATCATTCTTTATTTATGTTTGTTTTAAATTATACTTGAGCAAAAATTATAAGGATGAAAAAGATTACGATACTGTTATTAGTAGGTTTATGGGTAATAAGTGCTTTTGCACAAAACAAGGAATTAAGCATAGATGAGGCCGTATTAAAAGGCCGCACCACATTAGCACCCGAGAGATTAGCCCAATTGCAATGGATACCAAATACAAATACATTTAGCTACATAGGTAAAAAAAATGGCTACGAAATATTGCTTGTTGTAAATACCAGTAATTTAAAAAGAGATACCGCTTTAACCATTGAAGAGTTTAACTCTTCGTATTTTAATATAACTGCCGATAGTAAAAAGATTGAGCGTTTTCCTGCCATCACTTGGGAGTCGAAGAGTTCTTTTAGATACACGTACGAAAATGCTATATATCAATTTGATGTATCAAAGAAGCAATCAATACTATTGGTTAAAGCCCCTAAAGAAGCAGAAGATTTAGAGTATGAACCTAAAACAAAAAGATTGGCATACACACTAAATAATAATTTGTTTTATGCTGATGAGGCAACTACGAAAGCAAATAACACAAAGGATTCTAATAAAGATTATGGATTTTCGAAAGAAGATATGTTAACCCATGATGGCAATTACGAAATGGTGTATGGGAAAGCGGTGCATCGCAACGAGTTTGGGATTGTAAAAGGTACTTTTTGGAGCCCTACAGGAAATAAACTTGCATACTATCAAATGAACCAATCAGCTGTAGCCGATTATACCATAAATCATAACGAATCAAACGAAAATACAAGAAAAACAGCTACTGCAGAAAAAATAAAATACCCGATGGCAGGCACAGCCAACCATGTTGTGAAATTGTTTTTTTATGATTTTGAAAAGAAAAGAACCCTTGAAGTAAAAACCGAAAACAATGTTGATCAATATTTAACCAACATAGCTTGGAGTCCTGATGAAGAATACATTTATATAGCTATTATAAACCGCAACCAATGGGAGATGAAGTTAAACATGTATGATGGCAAAACAGGAGCCTTTATCAAAACAGTGTTTAAAGAACAAAACGAAAAATATGTAGAGCCAGAAAAACCAATATATTTTATTAAAGATAATCCAAAATCATTTCTCTGCTTGAGCGAAAGAGATGGCTACAATCAATTATATCTATATAATAGAAGTGGCGAAATGGCGAAACAATTAACCCACGGAAATAAACCTATTAGCGATTATTTGGGAACAGATGCCAAAGGAAATGTAGCCTACTATATGGCATTTAGCGAAAATGGCTTAGACAAACATTTATATTCTGTAGAAATTAAAACAGGTAAAACCAATCAGGTTACAAGGTTTCCTGGTCAACACACTGTATTGTTAAGTGATATGGGTAAATATGTGATTGACAATTTTACCAATACCCAAATTCCTAGAAGAATAAATCTAATAGATGTAAATGGTGTTGAATATGGCAATATACTTAACGCATGCAATCCTATTGAGGCTTTTAAGCCTTGCGATATTCATATTTTTAGCATTTCGTCAAGAGATAATACAACAAAATTAAATTGCCGCACCATTCTTCCCTACAATTTTGATTCAACAAAAAAATACCCAGTATTGGTATATGTTTATGGTGGTCCACATGCACAAATGATAACCAACTCGTGGTTAGCAGGTGCTGATTTATGGTTGTATTACATGGCTCAGAAAGGATATATTATTTTCACTATGGATAATCGTGGTTCGTCTAACAGAGGTTTTGAATTTGAAAGTGCTACTTATCGAAAATTTGGTGAAGTTGAAATGCAAGACCAATTAGCAGGAGTTGATTATTTAATAAAACAGAAATATGTTGATGCTAATCGTATTGGAGTTTATGGATGGAGTTTTGGAGGCTTTATGACCACCTCTTTAATGACACGTTCGCCTGGTGTTTACAAAGTGGGTGTAGCTGGTGGCCCTGTTATTGACTGGCGTATGTACGAAATTATGTACACCGAAAGGTATATGGACACACCAAAAGAAAATCCAGAAGGATACAAAACAGCCGATTTAACCAACTATGTTAAAAACCTTAATGGAAAGTTGCTTTTAATACATGGCACAAGTGATAATGTGGTTTTGTGGCAACACACATTAACCTACCTTCAAAAATGTATTGACGAAGGTGTGCTAGTTGATTACTTTGTGTATCCAGGTCATGAGCATAATGTGCTTGGAAAAGACCGTGTTCACCTGATGAAAAAGATAACTCAATACTTTAAAGAAAATTTGTAATTATTTTTATACCGATTGTAATAGCAACTACTGTTTTTACTGTTAATTGATTTTATCTCCTCAATTGCTTAATAATTTTATACGCTCTTTTCAAATTTGTTTATTATAATTGTGTAAATCATATCAAAAAAAATATGAAAAAAACACTATACCTATTAGTTGCATTTTTTTGTTTTAATGCCACTGCTCAGGTAACAAATTTTTCGGTTTCACCATTGCCAATATTACTAGCTAATCCCTATATGGGTGTGGGTTTTGGAGCAATGGCAAACGCAAACTTTTTACTAGGTGATTCTTCAACCACACGTTTCTCAAACATGATGCTGTATGGTATTTATACCACGAAGGGTCAGCTAGGAATTCAATACAATCATCAATTGTTTACCCGTGATGAGAAATGGATGATTCAAGGAAAGTTACAGTATTTAGATTGGCCTGAATACACCTATCAAATGGGGGGAAACATTGAGGATAAATTTCCTAACAAAGAAAAAATAAGCTATAAAGCCATTGAGTTTGAAGAACGAGTTATGAAACGTATTGGGAAAAAGAATTTTATTGGACTTCAATACCGGTTATACAATTGTTGGAATTTACAAAGCGATGTGGCAGATAGTATCAGTTATTTTAAAAAAGAAGCTATTGGTAATAACTATTTCATTTCATCAGGAATCGGCATTCATTTTATACACGATAGCAGAGATAATGTTCAGAATGCCTACTCAGGCAAATACCTTGAAGTAGCTTTTAATCCATCCATTAACATATTTGGCAGCACACAAAATTGGTATAACTTCAGGGTTGATGGACGTATTTTCAAAAACTTTTCGCACAACAAACAAAGTGTGTTGGCAACTCGATTTCTATACGAACAAGCCTGGGGTAATGTTCCATACATGATAATGCCACAGTTTGGAAGGTATTATTCAACTAGAGGTTTTGTGCAAGGAAGATACCGAGGAAACACATTTGCAAGTATTGAAACAGAATATCGTGCTCATATTTGGAAATTTATTGGAGGTGTAGCTTTTGCAAATATTAACACTGTAAACGAGCCTAATAATGAGTTTAAATACTTTAATCCAGGAGCAGGTGCAGGTCTGCGATTTTGCATTAACAAACAACAAAGAACCAATATAAGAGTAGATTATGCTGTAGGATCAAAAGATAATGGGGGTTTGTACTTTCAAATTACTGAGGTATTTTAATTCCCAATAAACTTCTAATAACAAAACACATATCATTGGCAAATTTCGTTCGCAATTACATTAACAATATTAATATTAAAGTTCGAATCCTTGAGTTATTAAAACAAGGATTAAGTCCATATAAACTTGCTCTTACCATTAGTATGGGGTTTGTGTTGAGTATGTTTCCTGTAATAGGTACAACAACTGCTTTAACCTTGATTTTTTCTTATTTTTTTAGATTGAATTATATTTTGATGCAGCTTATAAATTGGTTGGTAGCTCCATTATGCTTCATCATGATTATTCCATTTGTTCATTTAGGTCAATACTTTTTAGGTCTGCATGATTCGAATATAAGCATATACGAAATAACTAATGCCTTTGACAATGGATTAATTCAAGGAGTAAAACAAGTTTGGCAATACCAATTATACGCTATTATTTCTTGGGGGATAAGTTCAATACCAAGCTTTGCAATCCTATATTTTGTTTCGATTAGGTTAATCAAACTATATCAAGCTAAAATACAAGAAAAAGAAACGGTATAACTATGAAGTAGTACCCATTCTT
>CAIVPY010000100.1 GCA_903907885.1 uncultured Bacteroidota bacterium | reverse complement strand
CTCTATCTGGATACAAGAGAGATAAAATTAAATAACTGTATTTAGTACTATAATTTGTTGCAAGTAAATTTTCAATTTCAGTTTCATTAAATGTTGCCTCAATATTTAACCTTTTGTTTAAAGCTTCATATGGGAAAAATGAAAAGTCAGTTTGAGTATTAATCGTTTCTTGAAGATTTTTCAAAATGGTATCCGATGAACCTCCAAAAGCATTTTTTAGCAATGTGATGATTAACCACTTTTGAATGATGTTTTGGTTTCTAACATCATTCTTATCAGTTGAATCTATAAAATTTTTCGATTTCAATTTGCCTAAGTAATATGATATAGGCAACAATGCAATTTTCGCAACTAAACTTTTGTCGTTGAAACCAAATTTGTGCATTAGTAAAACAGTCATTTCTATGTTTTCGGTAATGTTCCCCCAATTGTTTTCAATTTTTTCGAGATTGGTTCTTGTAAAGTTCTTAACCTTGTATTGTATTGGCAAATCGTCTGTAAGATATAAACAACCTTTAAGAACAAAGTCCTTTCCGAAAGAGTAACCACTACCAATAGCGTTAATGTTGTCGGTAAAAGAGTGTATTTCTTCCCTAGCATTAAGATTTACCCATTTCGCTGTTGCAGTTGACAGTAAAATATCACTATATTCAAGCTTAACACCTCCTGTGTTTGCTCTGATAAATGCTTCAACTACTTTGTCGTAGTCTTGTGATTTTTCTTCGTAGTAGTTAAGAAGTCTTGAAGTGTGTATTCTTGAATGAAGTCGTCCTATGTGAGAGTTTGCAATATCTTTTTGGTCGTCAGTAAAATCCTTCAATCTTTCTTTTATTTCCTTTTTAGAATCCTCTGCATCATCAAAATTTAAAATATCACCAACCAAATACCAGTATTGTGGATTAGGGTCTTTTGGATTTGGAATGTCGTTTTCTCTAAACTGGAATTGATATGTAAACTCTTCTGGGTTATCACTCTTAATTGGTGCTTTTAAAATATTGAGATAAAGCTTTGTCTTTGTCCAACGGTAATAAAAGTAACGATAAGAACCTTTAAGTCCTATGAATAAAGAGGTTAGTCGCTGTTGTCCGTCAAGAACTAAATAAATATCTTGGTTTATACCTGTAACGGAGGCTTCTTTATTGTGGGGTGTTTCTTGGTCAAATTCTCTGATAAACTCATAAGCCGTCCATTCTTTCTTATTCTCTTCCTTTATTTTCCAAAACAAAAATGTACTGATAGGAAAGTCTCCCATAATTGAGTCGAAAAGTTTCTCAATTCCATAAGTACCCCAAACAAATTCTCTTTGAATGGCGGGTAAAAAAGTTGTCCTATTTAGATACTCGGAAGTAACTTCACTAATTGTTTTTGGGATGTAACTCATAATATTATTAAATTAAAATTTTTATCTTTTTAGTTGCTAAGCGATAGACAATAGATTGACAAATAAATATTGGATAAAAATGATTTACCATTCTTATCTCTCAAATATGGTTAGATGTGGATGTATTTCACTCTTTTCTAACAAAAGTATTTCTTTATTTCACATATACAAGATAGCAGTTGCGGATTTATTGTAATTACTCAGCCCTTTTCGTAATGGCATATTTAGCAATAGAACTGGTGGCGCAACACAACCTGCTTCAGTACACTTTTATTAAGACATATAAGTGGTAAAATAAGTTCTACCATACTGTTTTAATGGTAAACCATCGGTAAAATTTAGACTTTTTTAGGAGGATGCACATCTTAAAATGCAGTTTTTATTTTACCACTACCATTACAATGATTGCATACAAGTCTCACTTCTATTCTGCCTGAACCTGAACATTCTGAGCAGTCAATTTTAATATTTGAATATTCAGGGACTTTCCCCTCTCCCTTACAATTATTACAAATAAACTTACCTCTTCCTCTACAATTATCACAACTAATAAATCCTTTTCCTCTGCAATTATCGCAGGTTTCTTTAAAATTGTAATATTGAATAAAACCAGATTGACTGCATTTCACACATGCAAGTCGACCAGATGAATTGCAATTTGCACATCCTTCACCTCCAAATCCTTGACAGCTTCCACAAATTTTTCTTGCACAATTATAACAACTAATTTTACCAGACCCCCAACATTTTTGACATAACAAATTACTATACTGTCGCTCCATACCATTACCATCACAATATGAACAATTACTCCATTGAGATTTCACATCAATAACAGTCTTTTCCAACACCTTACTAAAGTGCCATGAGCTATTAAGTAGATTATATTTTATTTTAGTTCTTACTAGGAAAACGTTTTTTTCATCCCAAGTATCAATATAAAAATCAATTATTCTAATCAAAGTGCTTCCTTGCTGCTTTTCATCTACTATTTTATATTCTTTAAATTGGCTTAAATACTTTAAGTTCCAATCTTGCGAGTTTATTTTTTTCTGAAATTCATCATCCTTCAAATACGTATTATCTACAGAGATTACTGACGGTAAAGCATTATTTGTATCTGCTTTTAACAGTTCGTTCGCTAATACATAACCCTCTATAATCGATGCACCATTTACTACTCCTGCATAAACCCAACTTCCTTCTTCTCTATAAACAATTAATAATTCGTCCTTACTGGCATGATACAGTATATTACCATCAGTGCTCATGTTGCCATATTTCCTAACCCAAACTCCACCTCTCTTGAAACTATATATTTTACCCTTTAAATCTACAATTTCATAAGGAGATTTAAGAAGTCTTATTTGACTTTCGGAAACAAGTTCAGCTTTATTTATTATTTTGCCATTAACACTTCGAATAGCCAATTTAGGACGACCTGATAGATTTCGAATTAACCTCACTCTTGTAAGACGACCAGCAAGGGATGCTCTACTTAATGATGCTGCACTTGAGCCAATTGAACGAGCTCTCAAAGCTCCACTTGCTGACCTTAGACCTGCTCGCATACTTGAACGTGCTAACATACCTTCCTCCATTACAAAGCTCTCCTCCATGAGTAAAACTTCCTCTAAAAAAATTTCAAATAGTATACAACTCGAAAAAACCGAAGTCAGTAAAAACAGGACTATTAAAACACTTAGTTTATTAAGCATGTAAATTTTATTAACGAATCACACTCATGGTCTTGGTTAGTTTTACTGCACCATCCACAATTAGCGAATAGTAATACAATCCATCATGCAGTGCAGAACCATCTATTTGAACTTTGTCCATAGGTCTGTTTAGTCTTTGGATATAGACTTCTTGACCTAAAACATTGGTAATTCTCAATTCTGCTTTGCTATATTTTTGCCAAATCTCATAATCAATTATGGTTGATTGGTCGAATGGATTTGGATAATTGCTCAGTTGGCAGTTGTTAGCTATTGGCTGATGGTTTGTAGATGAAATATTTTGAAATACTTCATTTCTTTCAGGCTGTTTAACAGCTGCTACCTTAAAGCTACCGCCTAAATGTAAACTATCAATCCAAACGGTATCGCAATAAGTATAGTTACCACAGTGATTTGTTGCTGTGAGGCATACTACATAATGGGTATTAAAAGCAGGGAAAGTATGAAAAGGATTTACATCCGTTGATGTAGCCGAACCATCTCCAAAATCCCATAGGTATTTATTAGTGCTACTTGATGGGCTTGATGCATTTGTAAAATATGCCGAGCTATCCCATTGCATTGTTGGGTAGAATAAAGGAGTAAATGCGGTATCTATAAAAACAGTTTTGCTATCGATGCTAACCTCACCATAAGGGAATAGGGCTTGTTGGATATAGGTGGTAGTTTTTGTAGGGCTTACTATAGCTACATATTCGTTCTCCCAGTCTATACCTGACGTGTCTTGTGCTACCACCTTAGACCAATTTACATTCATAGGTAAATACGTTTCATCATAAATACCTCGCAGATACGATTCGTAATTGGTAAACAAATATTTGAAACATTTATCCATACTGGATACAATAGGAAAATTTTCTAAATCTTTTCTAAATCCAGCCCCATCAATAAAATGTTTAAATCGGTTAATTTTTGTTTCGGCAAGGGAGGTGTCTATCAATTCTTGTTCAATGTAGTGTATGTAATTGTTATAATACGTTACAAATTGAGAATCGTTGAATATCTTTTCCCAGGGGTAGGTTTCGTTGTTTTTAAACAAATCGTAATAAGCAAAACAACTGGTGTCTTGAGATTCTTTAAACCTATCTGTAAACATATAGGAGTTGAAGTATTTAAGGTACTGGTCTAAATATATTCCATCATTGTTAAGATTGGCTATTATTTGGCGTAATTGAACATTTACATCCACTACACCATAAAAATGCAACCAACCTAAAAACATGGCGGCATTGTAGTGATTGCCCAAAGCAATGGTATTGTGGTTGTAACACAAGGTGTCGTTTGTGCCTATATTGCTTAATTCGTTATATCTTATCGAAATGGTATCGCGGGCTACACAAGCTCCTTTGTAGGCCGAAAGTGTGTAGCTGATGCTTCCATGTGGGGTGCTTATGATGCTTAGCGTGTCTGTTCTGTTTAGCCAATCGTGCGGCAACCACGCAAAACTATCGGCTGCATGAATGTATCCTTGCAGCTTAACACTGGTTGCTCCTGCTATGGGTTCGGCATAGGCTGTGGGTTTGCCTGCCACTATTTTAGCAGCCAAAGGTACTGACGTTTCTGTGTAAAAAGTTTCTCCTCCGCACGCTGATGTGACTGTTAAGGATATAGAATACCTTCTACCTGATTTAAAGTAATAATCATCAAAGTTATAGGTATTGGGTAACGTGTCATAATAGGTTTTACTAAAACTTTGTGTAATGCCTTTCCGCACTTTTATATATGCAGTGTCGGGTATTTCTGTTATCTCGAAGGTGTAAGATTTTATTGGAAAGCGATTGAGTTTCGTTATAGAGACAGTGGCTGTGCCCGCTCCTTCGCATATTACACTTGGCATACTGATACTCACTTTGGGTGTGTCCATCACAAATACATAAGCAGTGGTATCTACCCTCACACCACAGTCGTTGGCTACTTCCATGGTTACCCTGTGCAATGAGTTTGTTTTGAAATAATACAATAAATAATCGGGTGCAGCATGTGGTGGCACACACACGGGGTCGGGCAATATACTGTCGTGGCTCATGGTATCTACTATGCAAGTGTCCACCCAGCTATATACGTTATGTAAATCTTTGATATACACACTATCCATGCGGCACACTTTAAATTTAAAAGAATTGTCGTTAAGGAAGCGTTTCAAATCAATATACAAAGGTTCGCCTGGGCAAAGGGTGTCGCTTCGCATACGCATGAATGGGTGTGGAGTCATTATGTTTGAAAAACCCCATTCTTTGTTTTTTATTGGGTTGTGTGTGGCAATATCGCAGATAGCTCTGGCATAGCTAAAATTACTATCGGGCACTACGGTATCTTGATACATCACATAATGTATGAAAGGATAATTACCTGCAAGGGCTATTCCCATAGGATTAAAACGAGGTATATAAAACAGGTTTCTATCAACAGTATCGCCAATGGTTCTGCGAAACTCAATCGCTTTCCAATAAAATCTTACACCTTCGAGATAACAGAAATACCCGACACTGCATATATAAAAGTGCGGAAAGGCATTACACAAAGTT
>CAIVPY010000099.1 GCA_903907885.1 uncultured Bacteroidota bacterium | reverse complement strand
TAATTGAAAATAATCCTCCTTTGTTTATCGAGTTGAAGAAAATGTATCGTCAAAACGAAAAACAGTTTATCCAATTGCTTAACAATATCCGTAACAACAATTTGGATGATTATGACTATCAATTGTTGAACGAAAGATACAACCGTGATGCGATGGATTTGTCCGACAATGTAATAACACTAACCACCCATAACCGCACAGCTGATCAAATAAACGCTCAAGAACTTGCCAAATTAGATGCCGAATTGGTAAGTTATTCGGGAGAAATAAAAGGGGAGTTTTCAGACAAAGCCCTACCTACTGAAATGAACCTTGATTTGAAGATAGGTGCTCAAATTATGTTTATCAAAAATGATATTAGTGGTGAGAGAAAATACTTTAATGGTAAACTGGCTAGTGTAAAAAAGCTAACCGCTAATGAAATTCTGGTATCGTTGGCCGAAAGCCATGACGAACTTTCGCTTACCAAAGAAAAATGGAGTAATATCCGTTACAATTTCAATAAAGATACCAATAAGGTAGAAGAAGAGGAGCTTGGAAGTTTTACCCAATATCCCATCCGATTGGCTTGGGCCATAACTATTCACAAAAGCCAAGGTTTAACTTTTGATAAAGCCATAATAGATGCTGGCTATTCGTTTGCCGCAGGGCAAGTATATGTGGCTCTTAGTCGTTGTAGAACTATTGATGGTGTTTTGCTTCTTTCTAAAATTCACCCCGATAGTATTCAGAGTGATGAACGCATCATTTCGTTTGCCACCCGCGAAAATAGTGTGGATGAAATTGAATTGGTTTTAAGAAAGGAAAAGCCAAAGTTTACAGCTCAAATTCTGCTTAAAACATTTGAATGGCGCAAGTTGATTGTGGCTTTAGAAAATTTTAAAACACTAACCATTGAAAAAAAACTACCCGAAAAAGATTTGTTTGAAACCACAGCCCAATACATTATAGATAAAGCAAGGGCACAACAGCAAGTGGCTGATAAATTTTGCCGACAGTTGCAACATATTTTGGAACAAGAGATTATAAATGAGATGCTTTTGCATGATAGAGTGAGCAAGGCTAAAGAGTTTTTTGGCAGGGCTTTACATGATGAAATTATTTTATCTATCAACACACTTCAATCGGTGTTAAAAGGCAAAAGCAAAGTGAAAGCCTATAGCATGAGTGTTAATGATTTGGAATCTACCCTTTGGAAAAAATTACGCCAAGTGCAAAAAGTTACTTTTGGCAAGATGACTTTTGAAGTTGCAGAAATAGAAAAGAGTTCAACCGCCATCGAAATACCTAAACACAAAGAAACAAAAGGCGAAAGCAAAACCGAAACATTTAAACTTTATAAAGAAGGGAAAACCATTGAAGAAATTGCTAAACAAAGAGGTTTTGTAAACAGCACCATAGAGGGCCATTTGTCTGAATATATAGGTAAAGGCGAATTATCCATTCTAGATTTTGTAAACCAAGAGCAAATTGATGAGATAAAGAAAGCAGCTGAGAAAGTAGGTTACGACAAATTTTCGCCCATCAAACAAATCTTGGGAGATGCTATTAGCTATGGACAAATACGCATGGTGTTAACCTTTTTGAAAAACAAAAAATAGAGATGGGCAACACATGAAACCACAAGTAAAATCTTTGCTATCCATACTATTTGGTGTTCTTATCACACTTTGGCCAGCCATATACAACCATTATGTGCTGCTTTTTACCGATTCTCAAATATATATTACTTGCGGAAACGAGTTATCATTTACAGAAGACCGCTCCTTTGTTTACGG
>CAIVPY010000098.1 GCA_903907885.1 uncultured Bacteroidota bacterium | reverse complement strand
TTTTTAAATATCGACTATGGGCGATTGCCCTAACCAGTAACACAGTCTCAGGCACTTTAGTTTAGCCCTTACCAGAGGTTAATCCTGAATACATTTGGTAGATAGCAAAATCATAACGGGGATAGGCCGACCGTGACTGGAGACAGTCGACAAACACCGCCAAAGTGAAGTACATCATGGATGACAAAGGGTTTGGGCGCTCCCCGGCTGATACATACCAGCTAAAGCGTCGAGTGTAAATTTATGATTTTGGACTAAGCCGGTGTCAATCAGCACCTAACAACCTAACAACATGTGTCCTGTCACATACGGTCACATATAGCCGAATTACACCTAATGGAAACAGTAGTAAATGAGTGATTCAAAAAAACTAATTACCTTAGAAAAGCTGATTGATAAAAATATCAAGGCGGCTTGGTATCAAAACGGATTAATTTTAATGAAGATCCGTGACGAAAGGCTTTACGAAAAAAAATACATCACTTTTGAAAGCTACCTAGAAACAAGATGGGAGTTTGGGCAAAAAAGACGCGGTTATCAGATTATTAATGCAGCCGATTTGACGCAAAAAATAGCCTTTTATCAAGCTGAAATTCTAACGGATAAAGACGAAAAAAGTGCACAATTTGTGCACTTTTTACCCTCATTAGAAAGCCATTTAAGGCCATTAATTGATAGCTTAAAAACCGATTCTGAGCGCATAGCCGTTTGGCAAAATGTCGTTTATGACTCTAAAGGTGAGGAAGTAAAAATTACCGCTGCTTTCGTGCAAAAGAAAGTTGATGATTTTATTGCTTCCGGTGAAGTGATTGAAGATGTCGAGTTTGAAACAAAAGGATTTACTTCAGCAACCTTGGCAACTTTAAACACGGGCGACGAAGAAAGTTACACCCCTGAAAAATACCTTGAGTCTGCTCGTTTAGTGATGGGCGGTATTGATCTTGATCCAGCATCAAACCCAATGGCTCAAAAAAACGTCAATGCAGATATTTATTACACCCAAGCTGATGACGGGCTAACAAAACAATGGAAAGGTAAGGTTTGGATGAATCCACCCTATACAGCAAGGATTATAAATATATTCCTTGAAAAACTGGTTGGTCATTTTGAAAACAATGAAGTAACTGAAGCCATTGTACTGACAAATAACAACACAGACACTTCTTGGTTTCATAAATCAGCACAACAAGCATCCGCTATTTGCTTCACAGCGGGACGTATTAATTTTTTAAAACGTGATGGATCAACATCAAGCCCAACAAACGGGCAGTCATTTTTTTACTTTGGCAATAATCCAGAAGTGTTTAACAAAGAATTTTCACAATACGGATTAGTGATGGTGAAAGCATGAGTTTACCGGACACCATAAAGCACCCTGAAACTTTCTTAAATTCACCGGCTGCTGGTTATGACGGTGTTTTTGATTGGTCATGGACTCAAGGCGCTCTTGGGAAAGGAAGAATAACACCGATGGATTTTGACGGTGTTATTGAGAGAAAGGGGAATTTTTTATTATTTGAAACCAAAGGCGTAGGCGTGCCAATTCCACTGGGTCAGATGTACACATTTGAGTCTGCTTTTAAGTTGGGATGTTTCACGATTATTTTTATTGAAGGCAAGTTATCGCCAGAGAGCGCAAAAACTTGGTGTGCTAGTGGCTTCAAAAACAATATAAAAATGGACAGGCACGCAGAAACAACACCAGAAAGGATGCACAACTTTGTCGCTGCTTGGTACGACTATGCTGATAAAAATCCAGCAAAACCAGTTGATATAACCTTTTTAAACAAAAGGATCAAACAGCTTGAGGAAACAAACTTCAATTTAAAAAAAATAATGGAGGACGCAGTAAAAGAATTGGGCGGTCTAGTGCATTGGCCTGCATAGCTTACCTATAGACATGAAAAAGCCCACTGAAACCGGCAAAAGTTAGACGTGGGCTTTACTGAACTTAACCAGCAGGAAGAATTATACATGAAACTCAGAGACTACCAACATCAGATTATAAGTGACACCCGACAATCCTATGGTAAGGGCAATAGACGAATCATCTTACAAATGCACGTTGGGGCAGGTAAAACCGTAGTGGCGGCAGAAATAGCACGCTCGTCGGTTAGCCAGTTAAAGAAAGTATTATTTTTAGTGCCACGCAGACAGCTCGCTTACCAAGCGGTGCAGACGTTCACCAATTACGGCATTAATACCGGCTTGATTATGGCCGGTGAAAAACCGTTTGGTATGCCCTTACTACAGGTCGCAAGTTTTGACACGATTACAAGCCGCGTGTCATCCGGTGCAATGCAGTTACCGGCTGCCGACGTGGTTATGGTTGATGAAGCCCACGCTTGTTTTAGCAAGGCACGACTTGAATTGCTCAAGCATTACCCATTGGTAATAGGCATAACAGCGACACCGGCACTGGCAAA
>CAIVPY010000097.1 GCA_903907885.1 uncultured Bacteroidota bacterium | reverse complement strand
TTATTGACTCCAATACTAACACAATCATACTAAATCCAAGTTATGGCTGTTTTGAAGTAGTTGGCCCCAAGCCACTAATATATCTTATAGCATCGCCAGAAAATCAAGTAATTTTATGGCCAAACCCAATTGATAAGGCAAAAGATAAGGAAATAAATATCTCAATAAATCCTGATAATTTAAACTACCAAAGCACGAATGCCTATATTGAATTAACAGATACTGATGGCTTTAATAGCATTTTAAAGGGTTCATATATCAATGGAGTATTCAATTCAAACAACATTGACTTCAGCATTTATAAATCAGGCGTTTATTATGCTATTTTAAAGATTGATGACATTCTAATTTCAACACAAAAACTTATGATTAATTAAATTGAATTCTCCCCTATATAGCAATTGCTTGCCGTATTACTAAGGTTTAACGCTTATATTTTTATCTAATTTTTTTTAACCAAATTTATGATTTTTTAGAAAATATTTAAAAATAATGGCAGTATGTATATAATTCTGTTCAGTTATCCTCTATTCAGAAGGCCTGTTGATAAAGCATTCGGTCTATTTTAATTGTAGTATTATGATTTAAGCAGCTGTTTTTGGTTAATAAATGTAAAAATTAGCCTTTCATAAGTTTACTGCACAATGCAGGTAATTATTTAATATTCATATAAACAATACATTCGTCTTTGGATTAATGAATAATTGAAAAAGATTATGAATAAACATATTTACATTTTCACATTATTGATATTGTTTATTACTGTATCGTGTGAAAAAGAGGGAACAAGCAATACGGCTACTCCAACCGTAACATGTACACCTATTCAACTTCCCCAACAAATTAGATCTATTAATGTAATTGACCCCAAAGCAAGTGCAGGTACAAATCCAATAGTTGCTGTTTTTAAACTAAGTCAAGATTTGGAATCTTATCAGGATGCAAAATGTAAAAATAAAATTCCCAACTGTAGTGTTAGTTTAATTGTTAAAAACGCTTCTGATAGAAAAGTTATGTTTGACTACGTAGTGAATTACGTTTCTGGAACTAACACATGGCAATATGAAGGATATTCAAGTATTGAACCCAATGGCACTGACAATATAGGCGTAATATCAAGCAACTGTGGATGGATTAGTGATGGAACTATAACAATTACATCTGGTCATGTAACTTATCAATAATTATTTGGTCGTCTTGCATAAACGAAACTATAAGTCTACATTCGTTGGGTGAAAAAATGTATCTCACTTATTCTAATTTGCTCGTATTTGCTAGCTAGTACCGAACTTAGAGAACTAGCTAAGTTGGGTTCGTTTATTACACATTATTACGAGCACAAAGAGCAAAATAAAGAATTATCTCTTGTTAATTTCATCGAAATTCATTATATAAATAGTCCGATAAAAGATAATGATTTTGACAAGGACATGAAACTTCCATTTAAAACCCACAATTGTTCTTCTCATGCAGCTCCCGAAATAACTTTTTTTAATACTTTTAATTATTATATTCAAGAGCCCATATTTTTTTTTAAGGCGTCAAATAATTTTTATAACAATTTATCATTGCCTTCATCCTATCTTTCGGATATATGGCAACCACCTCGCATTTAGTAGTTCACTATTAAATTAGATTCTAACTATCTTACAATTTCTCAAATTTGATTCTTGCCATATTAGGCAATTTATCATTGTATATTAATTTCAAAAAATTAAATTGAATACATATTTTTTAA
>CAIVPY010000096.1 GCA_903907885.1 uncultured Bacteroidota bacterium | reverse complement strand
TCTCCATAATTTTCTCTAATTGCACTGATGAGTTTGTCAAATGTATTTCGTATGCACCAACGTTAAACGAAATACCCTCACCATTTGCAGTATATCTATCTCCATAATAATGTTCGCCATCAAAATAAGAATTTTCACTAAACGAGTAATCTATAACTGGCACAAAAACTGTACCTCCTGAGGCTTGGTTTTTTAGAACCAACAATTTTTCAAGCCCTTTTCTTGTTCCAGCAAGGCGCATGATTTCAGGAAGTTTAATGAGCATCCTTTGAATCTGCTCTTGCGTTACACCGCTATTTTTTATAGCTTGCAAATCGTAAGTTTCTACAAAAAAATCATCAAATTCTTTTATATTTGGGTAACAAAGTCCAACCATTTTCCACCTAAGCATAATCAGCTTTGCGCAAACCATAAACATTGTAGAAAGCATGTTAAAGTCTATCAACTTTTCACTTGTAGTGTCATAAGTGTAAAATTCATCAGCATACTGCTCTATTGTTGTTTTTGGGTGTCTTTCTCTAAACGGCATAAGAAAAAGTAATGTTTTGAACTGTTAAATTTACTGGAAAAACATAAGACGGATTGCCTATTGGCGTTTGCCCTGTATTATCCGTAGGAATGATTATCTCTGGCATATTGTTGATTTCTACACCTTTTATTTTCGCAATCTCACTTTCTACGCCATTGACAAATTGATGCTGAATTACATCTATTATTTGCGATTTAAACAACTTTTGTCCAATAGACATGTTTGCAAATAAGTTGCTTACTCTTGTTATGATAGCATTTTTCTCGCTCGTATTAAGTATAGTTGTGTAATAAATTATGATATTGTTTGTGGAAAAATCAACATTGTATTTGTCCGCATATTTAACAATAATATCGTCAGTTGATGGGGATATTGGCGCAAGCGTTTGTTTTACTATACTTAGATAATTGCTATCGCCTTGCTCTCCTCCTATCAGCTTCAACCACATTTGAACCTTTCCTTTAAACCTTTGCTCATCTACTTCAAGAATAAACACATCGCTTACCTCTGGAAACAAATCATATATGTTTGATTTGTATTGATAGAATGAACCAGCAGATGGTTTTTCAAAAGCAAAATTTATGCGTGTTTTTACTGTAATATCGTTCTCATAGTCCAAGGCACCTGCGGAATTGTATATTATTGAATTTGCAACATCTATATTATCGTCTTGGCGCAATTCAAATGACAAGTCTTGACCTTGAATATAGTTTTTGTCTTCGCCTGCGTTTATAGCCTCAAAAAATACTATCGCAGTATCAGACGAGACAAAATTCACATTGTCTTTGATAATAAAAGCATCATTTCCATTATATTTTAGCGTTAATCCACTTTCTATCAAATAAGGTAAAGTTTGCCCAGCGTTTAATTTTATTTTCACTACAACTTTTGCTTTTACGTTTTGCTTCCTTACAACGCCATAATTTGAGGCAATCATATCTAAATAGACACCGCTTGCGGTAGTATAGTAAAAGTTTCTTGCTAAAACTGCCTGCGATGCATTATATTGAACTAAAACGGACTTCATTAAATTATAGACTATACCCATGCCAGTATCTAAATACTGGTCTATATTTTCTGGTGTAAGTGTAACACCTAACTCCTGCACTTTCTCATGCGTATTTAAATAATCACATGACAACTGCCCGACATATTCCAGTGCATTTGTTGCATCTGTTATTGTAGCTTCTACACTGTAATAATTTTCTATATCAGTTTTTGTCTTATTTATCTCTTGCTCGGTCATAAATCTATATTTACTGTGTTTTCGCTTATTTTGATATTTACGCTTATTTTGCCAGAACTTTCAATAATAGAAACATTCATTTTAGAAGAAAAACCGCCTAGCTTTTGCCTCAACTGCCTATTTAACTCTAACTGCATTTCTGCAATCAGCAAATTGGTTTCAGAATTTATAGGCATATCTAAAAGTCTTCTGATGTTTATACCAGTATTATAAGCAAGCATATTTTCTTCTTTTTTGGTAAAAAGAATATACTTTACTTTTTCTATAATCAGTTTTTCGTTCATCAGTGCTGTATTTTGTCATTTTCAATTTCAGACAATTGAGTAGGCACAATTTGCTGGGCTATCCATGTTGCCAGAGCCAATTTTAAAGCCGACCCTCCGTCTTGCGGGACGACTACCCAAGCGTTAATAGCAGTTTTTAAATCATTTATTTCCTTTTCTAGTGCACTGGGCGCTGAGCGGAGAGCTTTACTGGTGG
>CAIVPY010000095.1 GCA_903907885.1 uncultured Bacteroidota bacterium | reverse complement strand
ATTCTGGTTCGGTAGGAGATGAAATATATGTAAATGCAAATATGGTATTTACTAAAGCTCACCAATAATCATTTTTAATAAAAACCATTTAAAATAAACAAAAATATAAAAATATGAAAACGTATAAAATAATTCTTTCAATAATAACAATAGGTGCATTTATGTTTGCTTCTTGTACCAAAGATGAAACTAAAACAGTAGAAATCGTTAAATCGGTATCAGATGGACAAGCACTAATAAAAGGTTCTGTGAAATATATAGATTTTGCAATATCTGCGTCACCAATTGCAGCTCCATTTGCTACAATTAAAATTTCGGATAATATAACTACAAAAGCATTTAATCAATTTTGGCAAGCAGATTCTGCGGGTAACTTTAATGTTAAAGGCTTGGCGGTAGGTAGTTATTATATTGCAGCTCAATATAAAGATGCAAACAATTATACATACACAACCAATGGATTTACTGTTCAAGTTAAAAACTCAGTAAACCCGGTTACTCTTGATTTTATCTGTAAATAATACAATATTCAATAAAAACCGATTGGACTAGATTCAATCGGTTTTTTACTGTTTATATAATATTATTTAGAAGCAATATTTTCAAACTTGAGAAATAATATTAACAGAACTTTTTTCATTTAAAACTAAAAAATATCATAATGACTAAGAAAATTTATTTAAACATTTTGTTATTGAGTGTAATCGTTCTTTCGTTTGGTGCATGCGAAAAGGATTTTTCCTACACTCTACCACCTAAGGCTCCACCTAAAGTTTCTCAAGCTACAACAACACTTGAAGCATAATATGCGAGTGCTGCTCCGATTGCACTTAATTCGCCTTATTGGAAAACAGCCAATTTTTTAACCATTAATGCTAAAGATGTTAGTACAGGTTCTTTATATGGTGATGGTGCATTAAATATGACCAATACTTTTAGTGGATTAACTAATTTTAGTAAAGGTGGTGATTCTAAACTAACCTTAAAAGCAGGCTATGATGCAAACTATTTATACATACTTGCTGAATGGTATGATTCAACTGTTAATTTATCGCAACATTCTTGGATTTATAATGGATATAATGTCCCACTAAAACCAAGTGACCCCAATAACGGTTGGACTTCGCAACGCAATAGCGACAAATTTGCTATGGCCTTTGAAATTGCTTCTGCGATAGGTACTAAAGGAAATTTTGCAACAGTTGGCTGTGAGGCAAGTTGCCATGGTTCTGGAAATACAGCAACGATGACACCAAATTCAGGTTCAGTTGATATTTGGAATTGGAGTTTAGCTACTTCGGCACCATTAGGATATGCACATGATATGACAGCCAGTTCAGCTGGTTTAGTTTATGATGCTGGTGATAAATTGGCCACAAGAAATTCAAATGGTTCTACAGATCGTTCGGGTCCTGCTTATGAGTGGGATGGTACTTCACAAAGTGTTACCTTGCCTAATGGTTCTACAGCCTTGCTTGACCCATCATACTATTTATTAAACAAAACAACAATGAAAGGTAATGTTAGCAACGGCCTTACAATTTATGAATCAAGATGTGAAACATGCCATGGGCCAAATGGTTCGGGAGCTGAAGCTGGTGCTATCAATGCTATTGGTCAAAATAAAAAGGCAAGAAAAGCTTATTTTGATGCAATGGACAATGTTGCTGATATGAGTGATTATTGGGGGGCATTAAGCTCCGAAGAAAAGGACGATATAGTTGCTTATTTAAGAGGCCTATCTGGTTCTCCAGGACATTATTTAACAGTGCCTACAGCAGGAAGCAGTTCTGCTGATATTGTTGCCATATCAAATGTAACTCCAACTCAGATCTCAAACTCATTGTTTACTTCTACTAACCATCATCAAAAATATCAGGTTCTTATAAAGCGTAAATTAAAAACCACTAATCCTGATGATGTACAATTTGACTTAAATGCAAACAAAAACTACGTATTTGGTGTAGCATTAATGGATAATGATGGAAAAAATCATATTGGTTCGGTTAAAGAAACTTTGACATTTAAATAATTATGAAAACACTAAATAAAATAATTCCATTTCTATTATGCGTTGTGTTTTTTGCATCTTGCGAGAAAGACTATTTGTCTACTGCTGATACATCTGCACCAATTGACACAAGTAAGCCTATTAGTTTTAACGAAAGTATTCAACCTCTTTTTACTTCCAATTGTTTAGGTTCAGGTTGCCATATTACAGGTGGAATTACACCTAACTTGGAGGTTGGAAAAGCCTACGATCAGTTAACAGGTTTAGGTTATGTTGATGCTACCGATACATTACCTGGTAATAGTAAATTATACTCTCGTGTAATTGGAACTACTAAGCCCATGCCTCCTATTGGAAAATTATCGGCTGGTAAAATAAAAGCAATTGAACTTTGGATTCAGCAAGGTTCTCAAAATAATTAACAAATAGATAACTAGAAAAGCAATGAAAAATATGAATTTAAAGAAACTTATGATAATAGCATTAACAGCAATGCCTATTTCATTATTTGCTCAAGACGGAGCCTCAGCACCAGAACCTGTTAGAAATACTTTTGAGCATGGTTTTGTTATGAATAATTTTACGACAGAGACTAATGGCAATCATTCGTTAGATGTAGCCATTCAACATCGTTTTGGTACAATGGATAGATTTGATGATTTATATGGAATATATGCTCCATCAAATATTCGTTTAAACTTTACATACGGTATTACTAGAGATTTAACAATGGGTTTTGGTTCTTGCAAAACTCAGAACACTTACGACTTAAATTGGAAATATAAATTGTTGAAGCAAAAAACTTCAGGAATGCCAGTAACAGTTACATATTTTGGAAATGTAGCACGTAAGTTCATAAATGATACCAAAATACTTAATTCAACAGGAGTAACAAATCAATATAATAAATTAACTTATTATAATGAATTAATGATTTCTCGTAAAGTAAATAGTCACTTATCACTTCAAGTAGGAGGATACTGTGCATATTATAACTTAATAGATTCAGCATCCTATGCAGGCAAACATTTGTTTTATGGTGTAACGGCTGTAGGTAGATATAAATTCAGCCCACAGTCATCTATTTTAGTTGAATATAACCATCCATTAGGGGTAGATGATATTGCTAAAGCAACCCAACCAAAACCAAATTTAGGAATTGGGTTAGAAGTTTCAACAGGTAATCACCAATTCCAAATTTTTGTTTGTAATGCCAATGGAATACTTAGTCAAGATTCTAAGTTATATAACACAAATGATTTTAAAAATTTAGGTGTACCTTCATGGATTATTGGGTTTAATATCACTCGTCAATGGGGATTTTAATTATTATCTAATAATTATTTTAAACAAATAATAGAATATTCAATTATGAAAAACGAAAACGAAGAGTCAAGCAGACGGAAATTCCTAAAGTTTGGTTTGCTTGCTGGCACTGCAACTATTGCAGGACTAGGAGCAAAAAGCCTATTGGCTGATGAGAGTAAAGATACTGGGGAGATGGTAAAAGTACTCACAGCTGATGGAAAGCTAGTTGAAGTTGATAGTAGTATGATTAACCATCCTTCTGAAAAAGTACTACAAGAACACTCACTTCGTGAGGGTATTGCAGGCAAAAAGTTTATCATGGTTATTGATCTTGCACGATGTGCTAACGAACGTAAATGTATCGAAGGATGTCAAAGTATGCATGGATTAATGCCGCCTGTTGAGTGGCTTAAAGTGAAGAGAATGCAAGATTCTGAGTTAGGAGCTCCGTATTGGTTCCCTCAAACTTGTTACCATTGCGATAATCCTCCTTGTACAAAAGTTTGTCCGGTTGATGCTACTTTTAAACGTACTGATGGTATTGTAGCAGTAGATAATGACAGATGTATTGGATGTAAATTTTGTATGGCAGCATGCCCTTACTCTGCTCGTACCTTCAATTTTGGACGACCAGAGTCGATGAAGCATTTTGAAGATCACGCAAATGATAAAGAAAAAGACAAATGCTGTACTACAAAACCATCAACAGAAGGTACGGTATCAAAATGTGATTTCTGCCCAGATGCAGCAGCCAAAGGTGTATTACCTAGTTGTGTTACAGAATGCCCTAATGGTACTATTTTCTTTGGAGACGAAAATGAAGATACAGTTACAAATGGTGAAGAAACATTTAGATTAAAAGAATTGCTACGTAGCAGAGCTGGTTATCGACAATTTGAAGAATTAGGTACTAAACCACGTGTATATTATTTACCACCAGTTAAGCGCCAGTTCCCTTTTGAAGAGGCCACAGAAGTTCACAATAAAGCCGAATAAATTTAAAAAAATAATTTTATGAGCGAAAATAATTTTAAAAACGATAAAACTACTCATGAAACCTTCACACAAGAAGAGTTTATGATAATGAAAGAAGACTTGCTTCGCCCTGTGCAACATTGGGGCTTTTGGGGTAAAGTATGGATAGCTTTTTTAGTAGTAATTTGTATGTTAGGTGTATACGCATACTACATTCAAGAAACCAAAAGTAAATATGTAACAGTTTCACTAAGAGATTATACAATGTGGGGTGTTTATATTTCAAATTTTGTATTTTTTGTTGCACTTAGCCTAATAGGAGTGTTAATGTCAGCAGTCTTAAAACTTACAAATTTTCAATGGTATAGGCCACTCTCTAGAATTGCCGAAATAATTGCTGTTGCGGCAATCATGTTGGCAGGTGTTAGTATAGTTGCAGCAATGGGACGTCCAGAAAGATTGTATCACCTTGTAATACATGGCCGTATCCAATCGCCAATTGTGTGGGATATCATCGTTATTTTAACTTATGTAACGGCAAGTACCATTTTGTTATTTATACCACTTATACCTTCACTTTCAACTTGCAAAAACCACTTAACAAACAAACCAAAATGGCAAATGAAAATGTATGAAATATTTTCTTTTGGTTGGGAAGGTTCTCCTGAGCAATGGAAAATTTTAAAGAAAAGTGTAAAAATATTAACGGTATTAGTTATCCCTTTGGGTGTATCTATTCATACTGTTACAGCATGGCTATTTGCTACTACATTACGAGCAGAGTGGGATAGCACTAACTTTGGAGCTTATTTTGTTTCTGGAGCATTTTTATTAGGTGTTGCAGGAATGATTGTAGCAGTGTTTGTGTTTAGAAAAGCATATAATTTGGAGAAATATCTTACTGAAATGCACTTTGACAAACTTGGGAAAGCACTTGTATTAATGGCATGTATTTATGGCTATTTTAACATCAATGAATATTTGGTACCAGCATACAAAATGTCGGGGTTACATGCCAATCACTTACTTGATTTGTTTACAGGAGAAGATTCACATTTCTATTGGTTAGTTGTTGTTTTTGGCATTGCATTACCTGCAATATTGCCTCTAATTCCTGCTATGAGAAAACCTCTACCACTTACAATTCTTGCATTTTTTGTTGTTATTGCTGGTTGGTTTAAGCGATATTTAATAGTTATTCCGGGTTTAGCGCATCCTTATTTACCAATTCAAGATGTACCAGATTCTTGGAGACACTATTCTCCTAGTTTAATAGAGATGACAATTGTTGCTGCAACTTTTGCAGCTATGCTACTTATTGTAACATTGTTTTCAAGATTTTTCCCAATAATATCTGTTTGGGAAGTAGCTGAAGGTAAACTAGAAGGTAAAGATGAAATCATTAACTATAAATAATTAACAATATGAAAGTGTATAAATATTTTTTAATAATATGTGCAAGTATTATTTTAGCACCGGCTATTACATTTGCACAAGATAAAGAAGCTAAAATTACTTTAAACTTTGAAGTTGTCGATAGTCAAAAAGTATGTAAAGCTTTGGTTGTATCTGAAGCGCTACCGGTAAAAGAATTATCAATTAAATTTTATGTTAAACGACTATTCAGTTTACTGCCAATAGGTGAAGCTACAACCGATGAGAATGGTTCTGCAAGTTTAGAGTTCCCTACTGATATACCGGGTGGAGAAACAGGAAATCTTACTGTTATTGCAAAAATTACAGAAGATGAAAATTATATGGATACCGAAACAACCCATGATATAAAATGGGGAGTTATTGTAAAGGAAGATCCAAACCTTTCTCACCAAAGGTCTCTTTGGGGATCAAGGTCCGATGCTCCAATTTATTTCATGGTGGCATCAGATTTGATTATACTTGCAATATGGGGAACTTTAATTTATATAGTTTTCCAAGTATTTAAAATGAAACGAATTAGTAGTTTAAATAAAAAGTAAAAAATTAAAACCCAAATACAAATAAATATGAAAAACCTAAAAACAATTTTAGCAAGTGCAGCAATTGTAGCTACTTGCGTTATGTTTAGCAATTCAGTTTCAGCTCAAAGCAAACCTAAAGGCAAACCATGGCCTGTAGCTGCTGCTGATGCTTCAAAGAAAAATCCAATGAAGTCGGATGCAGGATCGATTGGAGAAGGAAAAGAACTTTACAACCAACACTGTAAATCTTGTCACGGTGCTAAAGGTAAAGGTGATGGAACTAAAGCTGAGAAAATAGATATCTCATGCGGTGATTTTACTTCTGCAGAAATGGATAAAGTTTCAGATGGAGAATGGTTCTACAAAATGACTGAAGGACGTAAACCTATGCCT
>CAIVPY010000094.1 GCA_903907885.1 uncultured Bacteroidota bacterium | reverse complement strand
TTTTGAAACACCATAACTCCGATTCATCGGGACAATAGAGTTTCGATTCTCAAGGTGCTTTGTTTCTGATATTATATTTCTAAGTATTGATTCAGTTTGATATTTTTATATGTTTAGTTTGAAAAAACCGCAAAAAAATATGTAACTATAAGTTGCGTATAAAAATAATAGGTTTATATTTGCCCGAATAAAAAAGGTTTCGTAGCTTAATTGAATAGAGCATCTCACTACGGATGAGAAGGTTCGGGGTTTGAATCCCTGCGAGACCACTTAATTGAGAAAACAATAGTTTTCAAACAAAAAAAGCCTGTATTTACAGGCTTTTTTTGTTTGTCAGCACTCTAGTGCCAATTTAGAAAAAAAGAGTTTGATGAGATTAAACCTAAAAAGCCCCATTTGGGGCTTTTTAATATTTTATAAAAGCTAAATTATTTAGCTGAATCTGTAACTGGAGAAGCCTCTTTTTGTTGTTGAGGAGCTGAAGGCGCTGCTGGAACTGTTGTCGTTTCAATAGCATCTTTCAAACGAGAATCTTGTGTACTTACTTCTTCATTGCTTGGTCTGAAAAAGTTAGAACCAAGCGTCAATACGATTAAGGCTAAGGCCAAAACCCAAGTTGCTTTTTCAACCACGTCACTAGTGCGTTTTGCACCCATGATTTGGGTTGGAGCTACAAAGTTTGCAGCAATTCCACCACCTTTTGGATTTTGAATTAATACCACTAAGGTTAAAAGCACACAGGCTATGATGATTAAGATAAATACTAGTGTTAACATTATGAGTCTATTTTATGTGTTGTTTTTAATTGATTTATAAGGGCTGCAAAATAAGACATTTTGTGTGGATATATCAAGCCTAATTTTTCGTATGTGGAAATTGCTTTTTTAAACAAGCCTTGACCTGCATAAACATTTGCTAATGTTTCACTTACAAGATCATCATCTTCCTCGGCACTCATTTTTGCCATGTTTGATGGATTATAAAATTCTGCTTTGGGTCTGCTGATATTTGGGTTTTCGCGAATAAATTTATCAATTATTGATTCTTTCAATTCGTTTTCAATAATAGTTTTTGAATCTTCACTAACAGATTGTTCTATTGTTTTAGGCTGATCTATTTCTTGCTGAAATGCTAAATTTGGAACATTAGGTGTAATTTTACGAGTATATTGAGCGAAAAAGTCATTGTCGAAATCATTCTCATTAATTTTTGCTGTCTCAAAAGTAGGCAAACTCGAATCATTATTCTCTTCTTCTGTTTCCTTTGATTCTGTATTGTTATCATTCTTTTCTAAAACATCTTGAGCTACTTCCTTTTCCAACTCAATTGGTTGAATAAAAGGTTCATTTGTTTCTGTCCAAGGCTCAATAAAAGGTTTTTCAATTAATGTTGAAGTTTTATTGTTTTCAATATTATCGCATATTTCCGAATCCATCTCAGCCGGAACGAGCCCGTGAATTGGATGGAATACCAACTTAGCTTCTTTTGAATCTATCTCTTCTTCAAAAGTGGGTTCTGTTTGTAATTCGGAGTTGTTTTCATTGGTTTCTTCATTAGTTACATCATGAAATACCATTTGCTCGAAATCAGGCAATACTGATTTTACTTCATACCCGTAAAATGGATGAATAGATTCTT
>CAIVPY010000093.1 GCA_903907885.1 uncultured Bacteroidota bacterium | reverse complement strand
TAACTTCAATTTTTTTTAATTGTCAGAATGTTTTTGTTTAAATACGAAAAATTGTGGTTTTATCATTATTTTGTTACTTATCAATTTGCCTTAAAATACTAAGTTTTGAATTTAGCTCCTAAAATACTAATCATAAGGTTAAGTTCCATTGGCGACATTGTTCTTACAAGTCCCATTCCACGTTGCATTAAGAAAAAATTTCCTAAAAGCGAAGTTCATTTTTTAACCAAACCGCAATTCTCGAACCTCTTATCTTATAATCCTTATATCGATAAAGTGCAGGTACTAGACAAGAGCCTTGTTTTGAAAGCGATAGAGTTGAAATCTTTAGGATATGATTACGTTATTGATTTACATAATAACCTAAGAACACAAGTAATTAAATCAGTTCTCGGGGTTGAAAGCCAATCTTTTGATAAGGTTAATTTTGAGAAATGGCTAGCAGTTAATTTCAAACAAATTTCTATTTTACCCAACATTCATATAGTAGATAGATACCTAAATACTTGCAAAACAATAGACGTTTCAAACGACAATGAGGGCTTGGATTTTTTTATAAATCCTAATGAAAATATAGGCGAAGCTAAAATTCTCATTCAAGGTAATTATATTGCATGGGCTATAGGAGCACAACACTACACAAAGCGCTTTCCTTTTGATAAAATCATAGAAGTTAGCAAGAAGCTTAGCATGAAAATTGTTTTGCTTGGGTCTAAAGAAGACATTATGCAAGCTGAAATTAATGAGAATGCTTTGCCTAACAATATGATAAGTTTTTGTGGCAAGCTTAACATTCATCAGTCGGCTATTATGGTACGAGATGCAAAGCTACTCGTTACAAATGACACAGGTTTGATGCACATTGGAGCTGCATTTAAAAAGCCTATTGTATCATTGTGGGGAAATACTATTCAAGAGTTTGGAATGACACCTTATTTTGGTAAATACAACATAAAGCATTCAGCATTTAACATATTGAATTTATCATGCAGACCTTGCAGTAAAATAGGTTTCAAGCAATGTCCCAAAAAACATTTCAACTGTATGAACCTTTTAAACGTGGATGATTTGGCTCGAACAATTCAACAAATGTTTTTGAATTAGCAGATTGGTATATTATTTTCTATTGTTGCATAATAAATGAGAGTTTTAGAAAAATTAGGAATTGGTATAATCGATAGGTACATTATGAAAAAGTACCTTCAAACTTTTTTTTATTCTGTTCTGCTTTTCACATTGATTGCCATTTTGATTGATATATCTGAAAAAACAGATGATTTTATAAAAAATAAACCATCTCTTAAGGTATTGGTATTCGATTATTATATTTATTTCATCCCTTATTTTATGGGTTTGTTTAGCCCTGTTTTTCTTTTCCTTTCCATTATATTCTTCAATTCAAAACAAGCTCAGAACACTGAAATTATTGCTATTTTAGGAAGTGGTACAAGTTATTTTAGATTTTTAAAACCCTATTTGTTGTCGGCATCATTACTTTTTGTTTTGTTTATTTGGTTGAATACCCAAATTCTTCCATTGTGCGATAAGTATAGGTTGAAATTTGAAGATGATTGGATTCACGAAAAGAAAGTTACACAAAGTAATCACATCAATTACATGATTAACGATTCGACCTTGCTTCGACTTGATTCATACAATTACAATGATAGTCTTGGTTTCAATTTAAGTCTTGATGCTTTTGTGAATAATAAACTTCAAAGCAGGCTTACGGCATCACGAATGGTGTGGCTTCGAGATAAAAGTCAGTGGCGATTTGAAACGTATCAAAAAAGAATATATTTGGCCGAAGGCGAGCTTATGATTAGGGGAGCTATCCTTGATACATTTCTTAAAATTAGACCTGAAGAGTTTGTTATAAAGAGCAATTATGTTTCTTCAATGACAAACCCTGAGTTGAATGAATACATAAGGCAAGAAACTGAGAAAGGTTCGGCCAATGTTCCAAAGTATAAAGTAGAACTCTACAAACGTATTGCAGTGCCAGTATCTTTTTTTATTCTAACCTTACTTGCTGTATCAGTTTCTAGTCGTAAAAGTAGGGGAGGCACGGGCTTTCATCTTGGTGTTGGTATATTCTTGATGTTCATGTATTTGTTACTTATACAAATATTTAATACTACTGGTAATACGGGAGTTATCAATCCTGGTCTAGCAGTTTGGATACCTCCTTCTGTATTTTTTGTTATTTCGTTGATATTGGCTAAATACGCACCTAAATAATTCTTAAATTTCATTGGGAAATCATAAATACCTGTGGCTACATTTTATCATACTATTATGGGGATTTACACCTGTATTAGGTAAATTAATTTCGCTTCAAGCTTTTGATTTGGTGTGGTGGCGTTTGCTTATTTCTTCTATAAGTTTAATTATTTTTATTTACTTTAAACAACACAGTTTGCATATTACATTTAAGGATTCAATTCCTGTTGTTATTATGGGTTTTATTGTGGGTGCACATTGGTTTTTTTTCTACCATGCTATTAAAGTTTCGAATGTGTCTATAGCCCTTGC
>CAIVPY010000092.1 GCA_903907885.1 uncultured Bacteroidota bacterium | reverse complement strand
GCTTTTTATTTTTATTAGGCTTGATGCTAATAGAATGAATGAACTAACAAGTGGATTAGAATAAAGCAACTTGAACTTTTTTTGATTTCATATTTTTGCCATTCTTTCTTAAATCGAAGCATTTCTTTTGAGTTGATTAATATGTTGTGCTAGTACCTTATACTATTTTTTCATATACAACTGAAATTTAATTTACCTAATTGCAACCGCAATGCTAGCTACACTCACCTTGCAACCTTCAATTTGCAGCAGTTCGTTGGCACAAGCTTCTATAGTTGAACCTGTTGTTATTACATCGTCAACCAACAACACATGTTTGTTTTTTAAACCATCAGGATTAAGAACACTAAAAATGCTTTCTACGTTTTGCCATCTATCATATCGTGCTTTCTTGGTTTGTGTTTCGGTGGCTTTGTTTCTTACCACATAGCTCGACAGATTATCCTTTTGCAATGCTCTGCTCAAGCCAAGTGCAAAAAGCTCACTTTGATTGTAACCCCTTTTTTTAAATTTACTTTTGTGTAAGGGAATAGCAATTATACCCTTAATGTTTTCGTCAGTTATGGTTTGCTGAAGACTCGTACCATACAATAAACCCAAGTATTCGGCTAGTTCAGTATTTCCTTTGTATTTAAGCTGATGCAGCATTTTTTGAACTGATCCACCTTTTTTAAAATACACAAATGAAAACGCTCTTTCCAATTTTGTTCTCCCCCAAAATATTTTCTCTAATGGGTTTTCAATTTGGGCATGAAAATTTGTTAAAGGCAAATCTAATTGGCAAGTTGTGCAAATGTGTTGCTCAGACATCAACAAGCTGCTGTTGCATAACACACACAACCGAGGATAGAATAAATTTGCTATGCCCTGCCACATATCCTTCTTTTTACACTTCACCCTCCCATTTGGCTACTACATAAGTTGCCATACAGTTTCCAATTACATTTACTGATGTGCGAGCCATATCCATTAATGCATCAACAGCCAAAATTGCAAATGCTTTTTGTGGGTCGAGCCCAAGTGATGAAACTGTTGAAACTAAAATAAGAAAGCTTGCTCCTCTAACCCCCGCAACACCTTTGCTAGTTAACATCAATATCAAACAAGTGCCTATTTGTTGTCCTAGGGTTAAATCAATACCACTGGCTTGTGCAACAAACACCGATGCTAAACTTAAATACAAAGTAGTTCCATCTAAATTAAAACTATATCCTGTAGGTAACACAAAAGCTACTATACGCCTAGGTATTCCCATCTTTTCAAGGTTCTCCATTGCCAATGGTAATGCTGCTTCTGAACTGGCCGTGGCAAAAGCAAGTGATACCGGTTCGGTAATAGCTGCAATAAATTTCTTAAAAGGAATTTTTACTAAAAAGCCAATAGGAACAATCACAAATAATATAAAAATCACCAAGGCAACATACAAGGTAAGCACCAATAATAGCAAATTCTTTAACACGCCCAAACCCATACTTGCCACCGAATAAGCCATAGCTCCACCCACCGCTAAAGGTGCGGCATACATCACAAGGTCTGTGAATTTAAACATCACTTCGCTAAGGCTTGAGGTAAAATCTAATATAGGTTTTTTCTTATCTTCTTTTTTAATAAGACTTACTGCTATGCCAAACAAAATACTAAATACCACCACTTGCAACACTTGATTTTCAGCGATTGATTTAGCAATATTTTCAGGAAAAATATCTAGTATTACATCGTGTTCTTGCTTTTGTGATAGAAGTTTATTTGCTCTTTCTATTTGTGCATCTTGAGCTTGCAACTGAACACCAAAACCAGCACCTGAAATATTGATTGCGGCTAAACCAATAAATAAAGCCAGTGTAGTAACTACTTCAAAATAAAAGATAGATTTTAAACCCATACGACCCACTTCTTTCAAGTTTGAATGACCAGCAATGCCATACACCAAAGTGGCAAATAACAATGGCGCAATGATAGTTTTGATTAAACGGAGAAAAATATCGCTTGAAATTTTAAATGAATATAAAACAGATTTAAAAGTTATTCCCAATCCTTGTTCTATGTATTCTTGATTTTCGCGGGCATCATTTCCTAGTTCAACTCCTAAAATTAGAAAGAAAAATATAGCTGCGCTTAGGTTGTGTCGCTTGTAGGCATACCAAGCTATAAACCCTAAAGTTACCCATCTAGAAAGTGTTAAAAACGTAGTGGGTATTATAGACAATGGCAAGATATGAACAAGTGCTGTTATAAAAACCAAAACCAATATTGCAATGAGTAAATATTTTGTTTTCATTTCATCAAGTATAGAAAATATTATTACTTAATGCAAGAGGAGTAAGAAAATGGCAATTATTAGTTTGATGTTACAATATTTTTTGATTATCCAAATTCAAATTATTGTATTCAAAATATTCATAAAATCTACACACCACAATAGTGTAATTGAATAATACAAAAAGCACTTACCAAGAGTTTAGGTATAATACAATCAAAAAACATACTTTCGCAGGCTAATTAATAAAATATGTTGCGCTCGATGACTGGTTTTGGTATTGCCGAAACCGAAACAGATAAAGTTAATATAAAAGTTGAAGTTAAATCACTCAATGGAAAGTTTTTTGAGTTAAATCTTAGAATGCCTAGGCAATGGCAACATAAAGAATTGGAACTAAGGCGCGAATTGAGTAAGTGGATTGAGCGTGGTTCCGTTACCGTAAACATCAATTTAACCTATAAACATGCTGAAGATGTGGTTTCGCCAATAAATACAGATGTTGTAACTTACTATGTAAATCAACTTAAATCAATTTCTGAACAATCAAATATTGAATTAAGTCAACTACTAAACAATGTGTTTGATATGCCAGGGGTTATCAGTAACAAAGATTCTGAAACCAATGATGAAGATTGGAAGCAAATTTTTAATACTGTAAAATCGGCTTTTGATAACTTTGAAACGTTCAGAAATATTGAAGGTAATATGTTGCTGGGTGAGTTAGAAAAATTATGCCACTCAATTATGAACAAATTGAGCGAAATTGAACCATACGAAGAGGCACGTATCAAATTTGTAAAAGACAAGATAACAAAAGAACTTTCTAGCATCAGCAACGACATGGTTGATAAAAACAGGTTTGAACAAGAGTTAATTTACTATATAGAAAAACTTGATATTAGCGAAGAAAAAGCTCGACTTAAACAACATGGTGATTATTTTTTAAATACCCTAAAAGAAAATTCGAGTGGCAAAAAACTATCGTTTATTGCTCAAGAAATTGGAAGAGAGATAAACACAATTGGTTCAAAAGCTAACGAGATAAATATTCAAAAAAGGGTTATTGAAATGAAGGATGATTTAGAGAAAATCAAAGAGCAATTAAACAACGTATTATAAATATTGAAATGAGAAACAAGGCTGTTATTTTTTGTGCACCATCTGGAAGCGGAAAGACCACTATTGTAAAACATTTACTAAACGTAAATCACGATTTGATGTTTTCTGTTTCTGCTTGCACACGCAAACAAAGACCCAACGAAGTGCATGGAAAAGACTACTATTTTATTAATATAGATACCTTCAAACAAAAAATTGAATCACACGAATTTATTGAATACGAGGAAGTGTATGGTGGTAATTATTACGGAACGCTTAAATCGGAAATGGAAAGAATATGGGCTTTAAATAAAACGGTAATTTTTGATGTAGATGTTGAAGGGGGACTAAATCTTAAAAACTATTTTGGAGAACAAGCATTAGCCGTATTTGTAAAACCACCAAACATTGAAGAACTAGCTCGAAGGCTAAGAGAAAGATCAACAGAAACAGAAGAAATGCTTTGTATTAGAGTAGGCAAAGCAGTGCTTGAATTGGACTATGAGCCTAGGTTTGATATTGTTTTGGTAAATGATATTTTAAACAATACACTTATTAAAGCCGAAAAATTAGTTACTGACTTCTTAAAAACAATAATTCTTAATTCAAAATAATATATAAAATGCGTATAGGTTTGTTTTTTGGATCGTTTAACCCAATTCATTCAGGGCATTTACTTATAGCCAACTATATGGTAGATTTTACAGATATTGAAAAAATATGGTTTGTAATATCTCCTCAAAATCCTTTTAAATCAAATGATGATTTGTTGGACGAAAACCAAAGACTACATTTATTAAATCTTGCCATTGAAAATGATGATAGATTTGAAACTTGTAGTGTTGAGTTTTCATTAGAAAGACCTTCATACACGATTAATACATTAACATTTTTATCAAAAGAGTATCCTCAACATACCTTTATACCTATTATTGGTGGAGATAATTTGCAAAATTTTCACAAATGGAAAGACTTTGATAAAATTTTGTCTGAACATGAATTGTATGTTTATCGCAGGGCTGGTTTTCACGAAAATCCCATATTAGCTAACCATTCAAAAATTAAATTATTTGATGTGCCTTTGTTAAATATTTCTTCAACTTATATACGAGAAATACTACAGGCTGGAAAAAATATTAGTTATCTTGTTCCCGAAAAAGTTCGTTTAGAAATTTTACGATTAGGTCTTTATCAAAGTTAATAGCCTTAAAATGATATTATCGCCTAATAATATTTGTTTTTAAGCCATTGAAATAAAACCATTAAATCGCAATTTGTCTTTTTTTTCATACAATTCACTTCATGTTGAATACAATATACTCACACGGGTACATAAATAGTAAGTAGTTTCGTATGGATGATTCTAATCAATAAGTACGAGCCCGAAATAAGTATAGACGATGCTTTTGTAAATATTGTTCACCAATACAATGAGTTGAACAAAATTTATGAGTTTATTGATTTGCCCGAGCAATTCAAAGATTTAGAAAAAACAAATAGTGCCATACTTCGCAATTATTATGCAAATGCTATCGACCATAATTTGCTTGATATTAAAAGTGTAAAATACATTATTAATAAAAATGTAAAGCCCAACAGTCTTAGCGAAAGAGCCGTTTATCAATATATGAAAGCCGAGGAATATTTAAACGATATGTTTAACGAACCCCTCTCTCTTTCTATGATTTATCGCCTTCACAAAATAATTATTACCGACCTTTATAATAACCACACTGAGGTTAATTTATTTAACAAACAAATACCAAGAGAGCCAGAAAAATTAAAAACCGATTTTGAATTACAACTTGACTCTCTATTTGAATTTTTAAATACAGATACCGAATTTCACCCAATTGTACAATCTTGGATACTCAATTTTAGAATATTAGGAATGGAATTGTTTTCTGAAGGCAAAAGTCGTATAGCCTGTTTGCTACAAAACTTTTGGTTGAGAAAACATGGGATGGATTTATATGGCTTGCTTAGTGTTGAACACGAAGTTTATTTAAATAAAAACGAATACCGAGCTTATTTTATTGAAAACAAACCACTACCTGACGAAAAAAACGATAACGAGGACAAGTTCGACCTAAATCATCAGTTGGAATTTGGATTGAAAATGCACAGCTCACAATTGAATAGAATAGAGCTATTGCTGCAATCCTATTTTCGCAAACAAGTTGATTACGATAAATTAAATCCAAGGCAAAAAAACATAATGAATTATGTTTTTAAACGTGGATATAAGCTTAAAGAAATAGATGACAGTGTAATCAACAAACGTCAAAAGCTTATAATGTATATCATACAGCATCGCGGTTTTATATCAACTAAAGATCTGGTGAGCGAGTTTGGATGCAACCGCAAAACCATTCAAAGAGATTTTACATTACTGCTCGAATTAGGTTTAGTAAAAGTGATTGGTGCAGGTAGTGCATTGCGATATGCTTTAAATTTAAGAGAACTTCAATCTACAGAACTAGACAAGTACAACGCTGCATTTATAACAGAGTCTGAAGAACAAATAGACTTTCAATAAGTTTCTAAACTTCTAAAAAACCAGTCAGAAATTTCGGACTACATATTCAAAGCTTTGCTTCGGGATTGTCTTGTTTGATTGACCGAGTTATAAACTCTTTTTCATTTATCAATCCTTAGTTAGCTTCGCTAATGCTATTTCACAAGACTAAGGATAGTTGGGGAATATTAATTCTATCGTATGTAATAAAATTATAAATAATAGACTTAGTCTTTTTATATTCTTCTTATTTAATTTCTAAACCAATTTATTGTGTCATGATTAAGTATGGCAATTACACCATATTGTTGATTGTAAAACATAGTGTCTAACCTATCTATAGTATAGGTATAATGCACATCATTATATATTTTATTATTAAATACTCTTTGTAGGTATTTAAAAGGTGTGTTAATATCAAGAAAATCTGAATGTGCAAATGAAAATACTTTATTAGAAAACGAAATATTTAGTAGTTCTGAAATCAATATGGGTTCGTTTTTTAAATAGCTATTTATTTGAAAGAATGCTTTATTATTAACTTCTTTAAATTTATATCTGTAATACTGATTGCAAACATTATCATCTAAACAATTTGGGTTTGATTGATATTTAATACAATTGTATCCACTATCTATTCCTTGTGCTATAAAATATAGTGAATTATTATTACTGTCAACTAAATGTAATGTATCACTAATACCATTATATGTTATATTTTGTTTATACATTACTTGTAAATTTCTGTTTATCGTTTTCCCCCCACAAGTAACATTATCATTGTCTCGCTTACAGCTTTGCAGAAATATAAACACTGTGATAATTATTATTAGTTTTGTTTTCATGGTCTGTTGTTTATTACGTTTAACAAATATTATTAATTTGGTTGGTATTTAGGTTTTATATTTTCGTAATGCGCTAGGGTTAATTGTGGTTGGTGAAAAACACACAACCATAGGCGCTACTTCGCTAGGCAGCCCGCAGTAATAATAAGTAGAAACTTTCTTTGCCAATAAGCAATTTATATCAATTCGTGCAAATACCTTATATTATTCTAAATTGCGAGCTTCTTATGAACCTTACAGAATTGAAATTTGGGCAAAAAGCTATAATTGAAAAGGTTACCGATGACGACCTTTCGCTAAAGCTGTTTGAAATGGGCTTATTACCTGGAGAATCTATTCTGTTGGAAAACGTAGCCCCTTTTGGCGACCCAATAGCTGTTTTGCTTAGCGAGAGTAAGATTTGTATCCGATTACAAGATGCTGCTAGTGTTCAGATTAAACTTATTAGTTAATGCAGAAAGAGATAACCGTAGCCTTAGTAGGAAATCCCAATTGTGGTAAAACAAGTTTATTTAATGCCCTTACGGGGCTTAATCACAAAGTAAGTAATTTTGCGGGCACTACTGTTGAGAAAAAAACAGGTGAAACACGATTAAGCGCAGGATTAAAAGCTCAAATAATTGATTTGCCTGGCACCTATAGTCTTTATCCTAAAAGTGCTGACGAATTAGTTACATACGAAATACTTAGAAACAAAGCTGAAAACAATTACCCAGACCTAGTTATTTTTATAGCTGATGCTAGTAACCTTAAAAGGAATTTATTACTATTTAGTCAAGTAGCAGACTTAGGTGTTCCCATCATATTGTGTTTGAACATGATGGACGTGGCAGAGCGCAAAGGCATACGTTACGATATAAAACTACTAGAGAAAGAATTAGGTGTTCCTATTTTTGCTATTAATGCAAGAAAACAAGTGGGTATTGATAATATCAAATCTGCTTTACTCAACGATAAATTACGTGTTACTGCTGAATACTTTAAGCTTGACCATGTAGATATTAAAATGCTTGAAGAGGTCTGTAAAGCCACAGACAAACGAAACAAATATGCAGCTTTACAATTTGCTATTAATGCTTCAAGCTTACTAAGTGAAAAGGCTCAACGCATTATTCAAATTTTTGAAAAATATAATTTTGACACACGAAAATTTCAAGAAGATGAAATATTGGCCCGCTATCAAATTATTGAAAACATCGTTAAAAATGCCCGACTAATAAATACCAGTCAATTAAAAAATTCTTTAACCCACAAAGTAGATGAAATATTAACACATCGTTACTTGGGCATTGGCATCTTTTTGGTGTTACTTTTATTAGTATTTCAGGCCATGTTTAGTTGGAGTAGCTATCCAATGTATTTGGTAGAATATATTTTTTCTATGGTTTCTGGCTACATCGAATCACATTTACCTAAAGGCATTTTGAGTGATTTGTTGGTTCAGGGGGTGCTTGCTGGATTAAGCGGGGTTATGATTTTTCTTCCACAAATAATTATTCTGTTTTTGTTCATTGCAATATTAGAAGACGTTGGTTATATGGCGAGGGTAGGTTTTATGATGGATCGTATTATGCGACCTTTTGGAATGAATGGTAAATCTATTGTACCCCTTATAAGCGGAATGGCTTGTGCTGTGCCAAGTATCATGGCTTCAAGAAATATTGAAAACAAAAAAGAACGATTAATTACCATATTGGTTACCCCGCTAATGAGTTGCAGTGCACGTTTGCCAGTATATACATTACTTATAGGCATGTTAATTCCAGATACAGCCAAATGGGGTCCATTTAATGTACATGGATTGGTATTAATGGTGATGTATCTAATTGGGTTTGTTGCTGCTATTTTCAGTGCATGGATGTTTAAATTTTTCATCAAACAAAAACAGAAAAACTATTTTATCATGGAATTACCAAGCTATAAAATGCCTGTTTTTAGCAACTTGATGATAACTTTATATGAAAAAGTGGGTGCATTTGTGTGGGGTGCAGGTAAGATTATAGTTGCCGTTTCTGTGGTGTTGTGGGTATTAGCATCTACTGGGCCACATGGTAATATTGCCAAAGTTGAACAAAAGTATGCTACAACTATTAACAATGAAAGTTTGCCCCAAAATATTAGAGAGGAGGCCAAACTTCAAATGAATGCACAAAAACTTGAAGCAAGCTACGCTGGAGAATTCGGCAAAATGATAGAACCTGCTATTCGTCCACTAGGTTTTGATTGGAAAATAGGGATTGCCCTTTTAACATCTCTTGCTGCACGTGAGGTTTTTGTTGGTACAATGAGCACAATATACAGTGTGAATGATGATGGTGGAGAAGAAACCTTTAGCAATATAAAAACAAAAATGCAAGCAGACATAAATAGCCAGACAGGAAAACCTAGTTATAGTTTAGCAACTATACTTTCCTTGATGATATTTTATGCATTTGCTTTGCAATGTATGAGTACCATTGCTGTAGTAAAAAAAGAAACACATAGCAACAAATGGCCTATAATTCAGTTTGTTTATATGACTGTACTTGCTTATGCAAGTAGTTTTTTGGTTTTTATAATGTTTAGTTAACGCACTACTTTTTCAAAAAAAGAATATTAGTAGCCTAAAAGCTCAGCAAGTTTTTCTTCAACTTTAGCTGCATTAGGCAATATTTCGGCTTCTAATCCCATGTTTAATGGTATGGCAGGAACATTTTTTGCTCCTATTGTCATAACAGGGGCATCTAATTTAGTGAAGCATTGCTGCATTATTCGTGCAGCCAAACTTTCGGCAAATGAATTTAGCAATGGTTCTTCGGTAACTATCAAACATTTTCCATGTTTTATTACTGAATTCATAATTGTTTCTTCATCTAACGGTTGGAGACTTCTTAAATCAACAATTTCTACTTCTGAAATAAACTTTTTGCTTGCTGCCAAACTCCAATACACACCCATTCCCCAAGTAATTATACAGCAACTTTCCCCATTCTCTATTGCATTTTCTGATGCATATTGCACAATATTAGCTTTCCCAAAAGGCAGGATATAATCTTCATCAGGCTCTACGCATTTAGCCATTTCAGTTCCTGGATTTTTACTCCAATATAATCCTTTATGCTCAAGCATGATACATGGATTTCCATCGTAATAAGCAGCTTTCATAAGGCCTTTCATGTCAGCGGCATTGCTTGGATAGGCTATTTTAATCCCCTTTAGGGTTAATAAAGTAGATTCAATACTTCCACTATGGTATGGTCCACCTCCTCCATATGCCCCCACGGGTATTCTAAGAATACAACTTACTGGAAATTTACCCATAGTTAGGTAACTTGATTTTGAAATCTCACACACCAATTGATTTATACCCGTCCAAACATAATCACCAAACTGAATTTCAACAATAGGTTTAACCCCTGTTGCACTCATACCAACTGTAGAACCAACAATATAAGCTTCTTGGATGGGAGTATTAAACACCCTGTTATCACCATACTTATCTGCTAAAGTTGCAGCTTCACGAAAAACACCCCCCAATCTTTTTCCAACGTCTTGACCATAGAAAATGGCTTCTGGGTGCTTTTTCATTATTTCATCAATAGCATGCAGGGCAGCATCAACCATTACTGATGGTTCTTTACCCTCTGGGCATCTAACACCTATTTCAACAGTTGCTTTACTAGGTGTATAAATATGGTCTAAAATGGTATTTATATGAGGGTCGTTTGCATTTTTAGATTGTTCAAATTGATTAGCCACTTCTAATGCAGATTCGTCTTCTATGGATTTTAAATCAAAATCGCTAGCTATATTTTCAGTTATTAAATACAATCTCAGTTTTGGTCCAGGGTCATTTGTCTGATGCGATACCAAATCTTCATCTGTTCGATACCATTCTTTTCTTACCCCACTTGTATGATGGCCTAGCAAAGGAACTTTAGCATGCAATAGCATAGGTGCGCGATGCACTCTCACATATGCCAATGCTTCTTTAACCGCTTGCCAAGATTCAACAAAATCGCTACCGTTTATACTTTTTCGCTCAAGTCCTTTGAAACCTGCAGCATATTCATAAGCGTTCATGGCACGCATTTCACTACCCGTAGCACTAATACCCCAATCGTTATCCTGAATAAAATACAAAATTGGTAGTTTTTTTAAAACTGCCATTTGTAAAGCTTCTGCAACTTCTCCTTCGGTAACCGAACCATCACCCATACTACACACTACAACAGACTTCTCATGTGGATTACTTAGCCCTTGGCTTTCTCTATATGCTACACCATGAGCTAAACCAGTGGTAGGTATCGCTTGCATTCCCGTGGCACTACTTTGGTGAGGGATAACGGGCATTCCATCTCTACGTAAACTTGGATGAGAATAGTAACTTCTACCTCCGCTAAAAGGGTCATCAGCTTTAGCTAATAATTGCAGCATCAGCTCATATGGTTTCATACCTATTCCCAAAAGCAAACTTTCGTCTCGGTAGTATGGTGAAACATAATCGAAAGCTTTTAGTTGAAATCCCATTGCTAATTGAATGGCTTCGTGCCCACGGCTAGTACTATGAACATATTTAGTTATAGGTCGATTGGCATCATATACCTCAGCCATAGCTTTGGCAGTGCACATTAGTCTGTATGCTTTTAATAAAATTTCTTTTTCAGGCGCCATAAGTAGGCTGCAAGTTTAGGTAATTTGTTCAATTATTTAATCTAAAATAGTACTGAATTATAATAGTTGAAAGACACAAAAAAAGCCATACAAAAAGTATGGCTTTTTTGAAAGAAAATAATATTTTAAAACGGACATTGACCCGAAAGTGTTACCGGCATTAGTGTTACATGTCCTCTGTATGAAGTAAGTTGTTCTTGTGTTAGAGGTAGGCCACCTTCTGGAAAAATCTTATCCTCCCTAGAACCGTGTCCAACTCCTGTATCATAATATACCGAGAATCTATACGAAGAACCAACTGTTAATGCAGTTGATGGAAGTGTAATTACATTATAATCAGTTCCACCTATTCTTCTTTGGTCAGCAATAACGTAATTCCACGGGTTGTTTACTATATTATCCGAAGGATCAACCTTATGTTGAAAGTTACCCGAACCAACAAGTGTATTGTTGTAAATATTATCGTCAATAAAATATATCTTAGTACCAGCAGGTATTAAAACGGTATTGCCATTAGTACATTTAATTAAGACTTTAAACACCATTTTATTGGGAGCTGGGTTTGAAGTATAAGTTGGTGGAGTATTTCCACAAAGCTCAGTTGGGCCAATAATTTGAAGAGGAATGGGATTACCAGGTTCATCAAATTGTACAAAATATTTTTTTCCAGCTACAGGTTTCCAATTATTAAATTGGTTTGTTGTAGTAATGGTTGCTCCTGGCTGAACAGTAATAGTAACATTTTTCAAAGGTGATGCACTTTTTACCAAAGGATTTAAAGTACTAGGTGCATAAATTTTTACTACGAAATTCACTGGATTTTCGGTGTCATCATTTGATAATGTTAATTTAAAAATGGTACCACATGCTACACTAAAATTGGCTGCCGCCCAAATAGATAAGTGACTAACCTGCATTGGGATTTCTAACTTTCCAGTATTTGGATTTTTAAATACTGCCGAAACAGACTCTAAAATCCAATTTTCATCCCCTTCAGATTTACTATAAATATTGATAGAGTCACCAACTTCATAAGGTGCTTCAGTATTTGGATTAATAGTATTTGGGTCTAGTTCCATACTTACAACAATAGGAGTATTAAAGTTTTTTACTTCAGTATTACCTATATTCATCTCAATATTTACCCATCCTGCTGGTGATAGGGTGCCCGCTTTTTGTTCGTTTCCGCTTGTATCTTGAATATTAGATGTTTCCAATCCACCAGGAAAAGAATTCAATGCTTGCTCAGTTGGAGGAAAATATACAATTTGGGTTGTTAATTTAGCAGTGGTGTCTCCTTTAGGTAATTCAATCGGCTTACCTTCTTTGTCTTGCAACTGAGTACCAGTTGGAACCGTAACAGTTGTTACCTGAGGAGGTGTTCCTCCTGAAGGCGGTATAGAGTCTGTTTTTATTACAATAGGGGTGGTGGTTTTCTTAGTAACAGTGTCTATCACTACAGGCGGATCCACTTTGGTTTGAGTGCTACCTTTAGGCAAATTATTCAAATTAACTAAACCTATTGAAAAATCTGATGGTAAGGTGCTAGTTAAAGTAACAGGGTAAATAACAGGCAAATAACCATCTGGTGCAATGTTAATATTAAACTCAAATGGATTTTCAGGAGTGGGATTTACACCACTTCTTAGTGATATTAATATTTGTCCTTGATCTACCACAAATGTTTGATAACCACCAGGTGTGTATATTTTATGAGCATCTTTACCTGTAATGGTAACGGATAAACTGCCAGAAACCTCTATTTTTGTATTTGTTGTAACGTCATACACTTTTATTGTGCTAGGAGCAGTAGTAGCTGTTGCATTGATACCAATTTTGAAGTTATCTATTGGTCCTTTTTTACAAGTATAAAACAAACTTGTTAGTAAGGTAATTCCTATTATTAAGGTAAAACCTTTTATTGTATATGTTGTTTTCATGTTCTATTTTGTTAATTTAATATTGATGTTAAATGAAAGTTTTGGTAGCCATTGGTAATCGCTTAAATTACCTCTTAAAACCTCTGCCTGTGAAGAGGTAGGTGCTAGCATTTTTGTAGTATTAAATGTTAAATCTGGTGAGCCAATATAATAGGTTCCTATATCGAATGAAACACCAACTCTATGCTTAGGAATTGCCCTTCCAATGCCTATTCCAATATAAGGTGCAACAATACTGCTAGGTTTAATTTCGGCCTTTATTTGACCTACCTCATCAGGTGAAATTTGAATAACTCCTTGTAATGTTGAATCTCTTAACTGAGCTGTGCTTTTAACATTACTTATCATATAAGCTATACCACCGGTTAATTTAAAGGCATTACCAAAAGGATACCAATCAACATAAGCACCAATAGAGCCCAATACAATATTTGCATTCGCAATCAAATATTGGGGTTTAGCTTTAGATCCGTTATTGTAAGCATAGTTATTTAAATCATATGCTAAATAGCATCCACCAAGTCGTGCAACAAATTTTTGATTTTGTGTTAAACTTCTTGAAACCTCAGCCCCAATACCATTGGTGGTTAAATTAACAGAAACACCCCAATTTGCACTTCCTAAGTTTTGATTTTCAGAATTAGCGAGGGGGGTAGTATTTGTAAGTTCTTCCTGTGCACTTGCATAAAGAGAACAAATAATACAGATAAAAATGGTAAAATATTTTTTCATTTTATTTTTATTAATTGAGACAAATTTAAAAATTTAAAACCAATAAACAAACAATAATCATATTTAATAATCATAGATTTTTATTTTTTTACCCATTAAAATCATTTAAAGAGACGTATTCAGACACTTTATGAGTATTAAATCAACATTAATATGAAGCTAAAAATTTTACAATTGAAAGCTAAAATGTTGAAGTGGCAATTTGAAGATATTCAATATAATTACTAAAATAGAGGTATTACAAAATGTTTAACCTACTTTTGCAGCCGTTTTTAATAAGATAATGCAGAAAATCAGAAATATAGCTATTATAGCCCACGTTGACCATGGTAAAACTACCTTGGTAGACAAAATCTTACATCAAACTCAAATTTTTAGAGAAAATCAACAAACAGGAGATTTAATTTTAGATAACAACGATCTTGAAAGAGAGCGAGGTATCACCATTTTAGCAAAGAACATTTCAGTTCAATATAAAGACACTAAAATAAATATTATTGATACCCCTGGTCACGCAGATTTTGGTGGTGAAGTAGAACGTGTTTTAAATATGGCTGATGGGGTTTTGTTATTGGTTGATGCCTTTGAAGGCCCTATGCCACAAACTCGTTTTGTTCTTCAAAAAGCCCTTGCTTTAGGTAAAAAGCCAATTGTGGTTATTAATAAAGTTGATAAGCCAAACTGTCGTCCTGACGAGATTCACGATGCAGTTTTTGATTTATTTTTCAATTTGGATGCAACAGAAGAGCAGTTAAATTTTCATACCATATATGGAAGCTCAAAACAAGGATGGATGGGAAGTGACTGGAAAAACCCCACATCAGATTTTACACAATTATTAGATGATATTTTATCTGAAATACCTGCCCCACATGTTGAACAAGGTAACTTGCAAATGCAAATAACTTCACTTGATTATTCATCATTTACAGGTCGTATTGCTATTGGTCGTATTTTACGTGGGAGTATTAAAGTTAATCAACCTATTAGTTTAGTTAAACGTGATGGGTCAATTCAAAAATCACGTGTTAAAGAATTATATACATTTGAAGGTTTAGGCAAAAGAAAAGTGGAAGAAGCTTTTGGTGGTGATATAGCTGCGGTTATGGGTATAGAGGGCTTTGAGATTGGTGATACAATAGCTGATTTCGAAAACCCTGAAGGGTTAATTCCAATCAATATTGACGAGCCAACAATGAATATGTTGTTCTGTATTAACAATTCACCTTTCTTTGGCAAAGATGGGAAATTTGTTACTTCACGTCATTTGAGAGACAGGCTTTTTAAAGAATTAGAAAAAAACCTTGCATTAAGAGTTGAAGAAACAAGTGCTGCAGATTCATATTTGGTATTTGGTCGTGGTATTTTGCATTTATCTGTTTTAATCGAAACAATGAGACGTGAAGGTTACGAATTACAAGTAGGTCAACCACAAGTTATCGTTAAAGAAATAGATGGTGTTAAGTGCGAGCCAATGGAAATTCTTACTGTGGATGTTCCATTAGAATCGTCAGGTAAAGTAATAGAATTGGTTAGTCAACGTAAAGGTGATATGATTATTATGGAACCTAAAGGTGACTTAATCCATTTAGAGTTTGAAATTCCTTCACGTGGTATTATTGGTTTAAGAAACAATGTATTAACTGCAACTGCAGGTGAAGCCATTATGGCGCATCGTTTTAAAGCTTTTGAACCTTGGAAAGGTACTATTCCTAGTAGAGGAGCTGGAGTTATGATTTCGGGCGAACAAGGAACTGCTATTGCATACTCGATTGATAAATTGCAAGACAGAGGTAGTTTTTTTGTTGAAGCTGGAGACGAAATTTACATGGGTATGATTATCGGTGAAAATAATCGTCAAGATGATTTAGTAGTAAATATTACTAAAGAGAAAAAATTAACAAATATGCGTGCTTCAGGAACTGACGATAAAGCTAGAATGGCTCCTAAAATTAATTTTTCTTTAGAGGAATGTATGGAATACATTCAAGGTGATGAATATGTAGAAATTACTCCAAAATCATTGCGTTTGCGAAAGGTTCATTTGAATGAACTCGACCGTAAACGATTTAAAAATGCAACCGTATCGGCATAATATTTTAAAAAATACATTTTAAAAGGGATTTTATTATTGTTGAAAAGCAATTAATAAAATCCCTTTTTTTATTAAGTTATTCGTAATCGTAATTTATATCTATATGAACCAATACGAACAATTACTTAAACATATTTACGAAAATGGTACTTTTAAAAGCGACCGAACAGGCACAGGCACTAAAAGTGTTTTTGGAGCACAATTAAGATTTAATTTAAAAGATGGATTTCCTATAATTACCAGCAAAAAGGTTCATTTAAAATCTATCATTTACGAATTGCTTTGGTTTATAAAAGGCGAAACCAATACCAAATATTTAAAAGATAACGGTATAAGTATATGGGATGAATGGGCTGATGCAAATGGAGAGCTCGGCCCTGTTTATGGTTACCAATGGCGAAGTTGGCCCGATGTAAATGGAAAACATATCGACCAATTAACAGAAGTGATTGAAACTATTAAGAAAAACCCAGATAGTAGGAGGATGATTGTGAGTGCTTGGAATGTAGCCGATTTACCTAAAATGGCATTAATGCCTTGCCATGCTTTTTTTCAGTTTTATGTGGCTGACGGAAAGCTTAGTTGCCAATTATATCAAAGAAGCGCAGATATGTTTTTGGGTGTGCCCTTTAATATTGCAAGCTATGCTTTGCTAACCATGATGGTTGCTCAAGTTTGCAATTTAGAGCTTGGTGATTTTGTACATACTTTTGGTGATGCACATATTTATAGCAACCATTTTGAGCAAGTAGAATTGCAATTAATTAGAGAGCCAAGAGCTTATCCTACAATGAAAATAAACCCAAAAATTAGTTCTATTTTTGATTTCGATTTTAGCGATTTTACCCTAGAAGGATACGACCCTCATCCTGTAATTAAAGGCAAAGTGGCTATTTAGATTCTTATTGATTACTTAATTTTCATAGTGGCAAATAATTATTTTTTATATTGCCCTATATTCTATGAGAAATATTTTTAAATTATTGTTTATTTTTTGGATGTTATTTTGCATTCAAAAATTTTCTGCTACAGCACAGCAGACCTTCCCTGTTAATGGTCCTCATGATGAAAAGCCAAATTATTATGCACTCACAAATGCTACAGTTTTTGTAGATGCTCAAACCAAACTCACTAATTCTACCCTAATCATTAAAGATGGTAAGGTTGAAAATGTAGGAACATTCATTCCCGAAAGGCATGGCGGAACAGCAAAATTTGTTTGATTGTGTTTTGCATTTCTTCAATGGCGGGACATC
>CAIVPY010000091.1 GCA_903907885.1 uncultured Bacteroidota bacterium | reverse complement strand
GTAGAAATGCTATTCGTGTATGGAGTAAATTCAATACTTTGTATATCATTATACTTAACTTTACCATTTAAATTAAGGTAAATTCCATTTTCATCTGTCGAGTCAATCATATCTTTAATAATTTCAGAACTATTTAAAAGAGTAAAATTAACAGAAGTCTTTTCAGCTACTAGTAAGTATACTTTCTTAGTACTAGAATCTCTGATTTTCAATATCCGTTGGGCAAAAACGTTATTTAAACACAATACAATTAGTAATATCGTAATGAATAAACTATTGGTGGTAATTTTTGTAAATCTATAAAGTGGTATCGCCATTATCAAAAATCAAATATGCGCAAATCATTTTGCATAGCAAAGCAAAATTCTCATCTTTGCTACTTAATATCGAATCAAGGAATAGCATGTTACAAATAAACTTTATACGCGAAAACACTGAACTGGTTAAACAAAAACTAACTAAAAAACACGTTAAAAACATTGACGATATTGATAACCTCATTCGCCTTGACGAGGAAAAACGCAGCGTGCAACAGGTGGCAGAAAGCAATCAGGCCGAGGCCAATCAATTGGCAAAGAAAATAGGCGAATTGATGAAATCAGGTCAGAAAGAAGAAGCAGAAAAGTTGAAAGTTCGTACAGCTGAAATCAAAGAATCTTCAAAAACCATTGAAGAAAACTTAAAAAAACTAGAGGAAGATATCTATAACATATTGGTTAGTTTCCCTAACCTGCCTGCCGATATTGTTCCAGAGGGAAAAACCCCTGAGGAAAATCTAAACGTATATCAACATGGCGAAATTCCTAATTTATACGAAGGTGCTGTTCCTCATTGGGATTTGATAAAAAAATACGACCTGATAGACTTTGAATTAGGAAATAAAATTACTGGCGCTGGATTTCCTGTTTACAAAGGAAAAGGTGCTCGCATGCAACGAGGAATGATTAATTTCTTCTTGGATGAAGCCATCAAAGCCGGTTACCATGAAATTATGCCTCCCCTATTGGTGAATGCTGACAGCGGTTTCGGAACGGGTCAATTACCTGACAAAGAAGGTCAAATGTACCATTCTACCATAGATGATTTGTATTTGATTCCAACTGCCGAAGTACCCATAACAAACCTTTATCGCGATGTGATTTTAAAAGAAGAAGATCTACCAATCAAAAATGCAGGATACACACCATGTTTCAGACGTGAAGCAGGAGCGTGGGGCGCTCATGTGAGGGGATTGAATAGACTTCACCAATTTGACAAAGTAGAGATTGTGCAAATTGCGCATCCTGAAAAGAGTTATGAGATTTTGGAAGAAATGGTAAAACATGTACAAGGCTTGCTTGAAAAACTAGAGTTGCCATATCGCATTCTTAGACTTTGCGGTGGAGATATGAGTTTCTCATCAGCCTTAACCTACGATTTTGAAACCTACAGCACTGCACAAGGTAGATGGCTTGAAGTGAGCAGTACTTCAAACTTTGAGTCTTTTCAGGCCAATCGTTTAAAATGCCGTATCAAAGGTAAAGATGGTAAAAACTATTTGGCTCACACCTTAAATGGCAGTGCTTTGGCCTTGCCTCGCATTCTTGCTAGCATTTTAGAAAACAACCAAACTGCTGAGGGAATAAAAGTACCAAAGGTTTTAGTTCCTTATGTAGGTTTTGATATAATAAGCTAATCAACGCTAAACCAAATTAAAATCTTTTTCTGATAAACACATTCAATCCAACAAAATATGGATATTGTTGCACCCAATAAGGTGTTGCTACCATTGAGTTTATGCTGGTTTTTAAAGAGGTCATAACTCCTATATTTACAGAAGAATTTAACTTATAAGATGCCATTGGTTGAAGGGTAAAAAAGAACACATTCCTTAGTGGAGGGAAATCAGTTTTGCTGTTAATTTGAAGTAATCCCACATTGTATTGATCTACCATCTGGGCATTGGCACCTGACAATATGCCCCAACTAAATCCACCTTGCACTTCAAATTCAAATTTATGTTTTTGAGCAAATCTATAACTTACAAATAGGGGAATTTCGGTAAACGAATAACTAATAATGCCTTTTTGCCCTCCTCCATTTGTAATTGAGTCGGCATTGTGAACGTAAGAAGCATTTTCTTCACCACCATACAATTCGTTGATAGGTTTCTTCACACCAAAGGTCAAATCTTGTCTAAAATTAGTTAGAATAATTCCGCTTGATAAATACCATTTAGCATTCAAATGCAAATTAGCCAAAAAAGCACCTGTCCATTCGGCTGTGGGTGATTCAACACTGTTTCTTAGAGCAATATTTTTACTAAAATCTTTTCCCACAGTATTTGGACTTACAAGGTGGTTGTAACACATATTATAACCTGTAAAAGCGGTAATGGAATAGTTGCTTAGTGGCATTTCATCAGGCATACTGTAGTTCTCGGCATTGACTACAGCTTGAGGGTTTGTAAGAACCAAGGGGTTGATGGAATTTATTGCGCTATCCAAGCTAACTGGTTTGTTAGCAATAGCAGATACTTCTGTTTGCTTCAAGGATGGGTCAATTTTGGTGTTTACAACCAAAGGTTGATTTTGAGTTACATTCAAATTTTCAATGTTGTTATTTCCATTTTGATCATTTGATAAAATATCAGATTTGTCAGGCAATAAAGTGGGTGCTACTTCAGAAACTTCTTTAGTTGATGTATTATCAACCTTTGGTCTTTGGCTCTTTGCCACAAAAGTACTTGCTAATGATTTTGCCTGCTTAGCATCTCTATAATTAACAAAAGGTATTGAACCCTTTTCATTTTC
>CAIVPY010000090.1 GCA_903907885.1 uncultured Bacteroidota bacterium | reverse complement strand
TGGAAGAGTTATAAATCTTCTCAGCATTTCGGTATGAGGCGATTGGCAAGGGATTTAGTTTGGTGCCGTCATTTTGTGTAAAACTTGATTTTATAAATGAAACAAGTTTAGAGTATTGTTCCTTACTAAGATATATTTTTCGGCAAAATCTTCTTTTAAATGGGTATTCGCCCTCTACTCCCACATGCATAATACTTGAACCAATACCAAGCCCTGCTTTTAGAGCAGTTCCATAATTTATTACCTGCCAACTACGATTTCGTAAATAAAAATCCTTTTCGGCAAAGCCAAAACTTATAAACTCGGCCATATTCAATTCTCCGCCAAAGTCTTGGTTGTTAATATAATCGTCCCAATTGCATATTTCATTTTTAACAGGAACTATAATATCAGTATGCATACCATCGCCACCTACATACATCAAAATACCCGTTGTTTTAATCAATCTATCGTTATTAACAGTCATTAATGGCAATATTAAGCAGAGCAAAAAATAGAAAAGACCTAGGGAAATAAGGCCTACAATACTCTTTACAATAATTTGAACAATGCGTATATGAGAAGGTAGATTAGACATCTTAAACTTATATTATTGATTTACAAAAATGCAAAGTACCTTTGTTGCAAGTATTATGCAACGAAAAAATAACAATAAGGGAAAATTTGGCTCAGAAGCACCTAGGCAACCTCGTGCAAACAGTAGCAAATCTTCAGCACCTTCAAGCCGTTTTGGCAAACGAACACCTGCAAAAAAAACAAGCGGCAGCAGCCGATTTAAGAAGTCTGATAGTGGAGATTTTGGAGCTGAAAGAGAATTTAAGAAGCCAGTAAGTCGTACAAAATCATTTGATAGCGACAGACCAAAAACCAGAACATCTAAATTTGATGATAAAGATTCATCAAGTGAAAAAAGATTCAAAAAACCTGCAACTGAAAGAGGCAGATTCTCTAAAAGTGATGATAAACCAAGATTTGGTGCTGATAGAGAAAAAAAATCGACCTATAGCCGAGGAGCTAAGTCTGAGAGTACAAGGACTAGTTTTACCAAATTTGAAGATAAAGACAAAGGGGGTAGTAGAAAATATGGCAAATCGCTTAGCGAAGGCAAACTAAGATTTGCAAAAAGAGAGGATAAGCCATCAAGATTTGATGATACTGATTCGTCTGGAGAGAGTAAATACAGAAAGCCTGCTGCTGCCGATAGAGGTAAATTTGCCAAACGTGATGACAAGCCTGCATCAAGAAGTAAATTTAGCCGAGCTGCTGATGATGACAAAAAATCGTTTTCAGACAGACCTTTTACTAAAGCTACCAGAACTTCAAAATTCGATTCTAAAGATACAAAACCGCGTACAAGTAAGTATGATGACAAACGTGAGTCGAAGGGGAAAGATAGAGAAGTAAAAAACGATAAAAGCAAAAGAACAGAAAAAGAAGATTTGAGCTTGGGTGGAGAGTTAAGGCTTAATCGATATTTAAGTAATGCTGGTGTGGCATCCAGACGTGAAGCAGATGATTTAATTGGAGCTGGTTTGGTTTCAGTAAACGGTAAAGTAATTACCGAAATGGGCTATAAAGTAGAACCAACTGACGATGTAAGATATAACGGTCAAAGACTTTCAGTTGAACAAAAAGTGTATATTTTATTAAATAAACCAAAAGATGCTATCACCACCAATGACGACCCAGAAGGTAGAAATACGGTTATGGATATTTTTGAAGGTCAAATGAAAGAACGTATTTATCCAGTTGGCAGATTAGATAGAAATACTACTGGCGTTTTGCTTCTTACCAACGATGGAGAGTTAGCCCAAAGATTGATGCACCCAAAATACGAAGTAAAAAAAGTATATAAAGCCACATTGAACAAAGCTTTCAAAAAAACAGATTTGTTTAATTTGGTTAATAATGGAGTTGATTTGGAAGATGGACATATACAACCAGATGGTGTTGCAATCCCAAATCCAAATGATAAAACTGTAGTGGGTATTGAAATTCATAGCGGACGTAATCGTATTATTCATCGCATTTTCGAAGCCATGGGATATGTAGTAGATAAATTAGATAGGGTTGCCTATGCAGATATAACCCGAAGTGGATTAGACAGAGGTCATTGGAGACATCTAAACGATAAGGAACTAAAAGGTCTTAAACGTAAGTTAAAACTCAGCTAATAATAGTACAAGCATTGTTTCTTAACATACCATCATAATTTTTATATTCGTAGCTTAAGATAGCGCAGTAATGAAAGGATACATTCAATTTCTAAAATATGCAAAGCCCTATAAATCTCTTGCAGCTTTAAATATTTTATGTAATATTTTTTCTATCATATTTGGTTTGTTTTCTATCACTCTAATTATTCCTTTTTTAGGATTACTGTTTGATAAAACCAAACTTCTTTATATTAAACCAGAACTTACACTTAGCTTCGATTCGGTTAAGAATTATTTTTCATACTACATATCAGGAGTAATACAAACAAAAGGTGCCGAAACCGCATTACTATATGTTTGTGGTTTAGTAGTGTTAATGATTTTGCTGAAAAATCTGTTCAGATATTTGGCACTATATTTCATGGTACCATTGCGTAATTATGTGGTAAGCGATTTAAGAGAAAAGCTTTATCAGCATATTATCATCTTACCTTTATCCTATTTTAGCGAAGAAAAAAAAGGCGATTTAATTAGCCGCATGACAAGTGATGTAATGCAAGTGGAAGTAGCTATTATGAGTTCGCTTGAAGCTTTGTTTAAAGAGCCCTTAACCATTGTTTTTTATTTGGCCATGCTGATTTGGATGAGTCCAGTTTTAACATTAATAGTGTTTTTAACACTGCCACTATCAGCCTTATTTTTAGGAAGAGTTGGTAGAATATTAAAGAAATTATCGCAAAGAGGTCAAAGTAAATTTGGCGAATTGGTTTCACTTTTTGAAGAAACATTAATGGGTGTTCGCATTATCAAAGCATTCAATTCTCAGGAGTTTTTTATGGCTCGTTTTAAAAAATATAATGAGCAATATACAAGAATTAACATAGCTTCTAACCGCACTGGAGATGGTGCTTCGCCCATAAGCGAAACAATAAGTGTAGGCATGTTAGCCCTAATTTTATGGATTGGTGGCAAGATGGTAATCAATGGGAATTCAAATATTGATGCTGAAATATTTATTGGATATATAGGAATATTTTCGCAACTATTATCTCCATCAAAAGCTTTTTCATCAGCTTATAGTGCTATGCAAAAAGGAAGGGCTTCTCTTAACCGAATTGAAGAAGTGCTTCAAAGTGAAGAGGTAATTACCCATGTTGAAAACCCTATTTCTATCCAACATTTTAATAAGAACATCGAATTTAGAAACGTAAGTTTTAAATATGCTGATGAGCATGTTTTAAAAAACATCAATTTAATTATCGAAAAAGGAAAAACCATTGCATTGGTTGGTCCTTCGGGTAGCGGTAAATCTACCTTGAGCGATTTAGTGCCTCGTTTCTACGATCCTTCGGAAGGGGAAGTTTTAATAGATGGAATTAACATCAAAGAATACAAAATACTTGAGCTTAGATCTTTGATGGGAATAGTAACGCAAGAATCTATTTTGTTTAACGACACCATTTATAATAACATAGCATTTGGTAAATTGAATGTAGGGCAAGAGCAAATAGAATTGGCAGCTAAAACAGCGAATGCTCATCAGTTTATTATTGATACTGACAATGGCTACCAAACCAATATTGGCGACAGTGGTAATAAACTAAGCGGTGGACAAAGACAAAGAATAAGTATTGCGCGTGCTGTTAATACCAACCCTGATATTTTAATCTTGGATGAAGCTACATCAGCTCTTGATACAGGTAGTGAACGCGTGGTTCAAGAGGCTTTGGCCAATGTGATGAGAAATCGAACTACCATTGTAATTGCACATCGCCTAAGTACCATTCAAAATGCTGATTTAATTGTGGTGTTGGATAAAGGTAGAATTGTTCAACAAGGCACCCACAATGAGTTAATCAACCAAGAAGGCATGTATAAAGAGCTTAATAAAATGCAGCAATTGGCTGAGTAAATACTAAGATTTAAATCTTTTATGAAAAGCTTTTTCTAATTCTTCTCTATGGCTTGGGTGAGCAAGTTTTATTAATTCAGCCGCTCTTTGCTCCAAGTTTTTTCCATACAAATTTACGGCACCAAACTCAGTTACTACCCAATGAATATGCCCTCTGGTGGTTACTACACCTGCTCCTGGTTTCAGGTTAGGAACAATACGAGAAATACCTTTAGCGGTCATTGATGGTAAAGCTATGATGGGTTTGCCTTTAGGCGATAAGGATGCCCCTCTTATAAAATCCATCTGGCCTCCAATACCTGAATATTGATACATACCAATTGAATCAGCGCACACCTGACCTGTTAAATCAATTTCTATAGCACTGTTAATTGAAGTGGCTTTGGGATTTTGCCTTATAATACTCGTATCATTAACATAAGAAATGTCTAAAGCATTAACCATTGGGTTGTCATTAACAAAATCGTATAATTTTTTTGTACCTATCAAAAATCCTGTTACAATTCTACCCCTCCTAATCTTTTTCATGCTATTGTTTATAACTCCACTTTCAATTAATGGCAAAGCACCATCTGAAAACATTTCGGTGTGAAGTCCTAAATTTTTATGGTTTGTGAGATTGCGTAAAACTAAATCTGGAATAGTGCCAATACCCAATTGCATAGTAGCTCCATCATCCACCATGGATGCTATGATTTCTCCAATTTTTTCGGCTTCAGGTGTAATATCGCTACTATAATTTACTTCAGGTAACTGGTCTTCAACCCATACCATTTTATTTATTTTGCTAACATGAATAAATCCTCCACCATGCACCCTTGGCATATTGGGGTTCACTTGTGCTACAATAATTTTTGCAACATCAACAGCTGCTCTAGCTATATCAACCGAAGTACCTAAAGAACAAAATCCGTGTATATCTGGCGGAGATACGTGAATAATTGCCACATCAAGCGGTAAATAATTTTCACGAAACAGCCTCGGAATTTCACTTAAAAATACTGGCAAATAACCACCTTGATTTCCATTTACAGCAGAACGGGTGTTGGCCGAAACAAAGAGAGAATTAATAATGAAACTGTCTTTATATTTTTTATTGCCAAAATCAATATCACCTAAAGTGCTAATACTTACAAGTTCTACTTGACTTAAATCTTTATATCTTTCTAAAAGCTTATTTGTTAGAAAAACTGGTGTTGCTGCGCTTCCATGAATAAATACTCTACTGTTTGATTTTATTAAAGATACGGCCTCCTCGGCACTCACATAATGCGTCATATTGAAAATAATTCGATTTAAAAACTGGGTGCGAAAGTAATGAATGAGGCACTACTAAAAAGAAATAAACATCAGATTTTTTTTAACAATTAAAAATCATGTTGCCTACTATTATATGTTCAAAAGACTTGTAAAAGGATTTATAAGTGTACTTGTAAAGAAACTAAAATGGATTACGTTTATATAATTCGATTTTAGCTTGTTTATCAACAAAACTTTTATCAAGTGAGATGTAATTATTTGAAATCAAACTATCTAATTCGTTGCAATTTTCGTTTGATACTTTGATATAATACACGTTGGATGTATCAAGCACATATTGATTAAGATTGGTTAATTCATTATTAACAAAACCTGCATATTTATTACTTAGGTTTACATACATCAAAAAGGGAGCATACATATTGCCGTTTAGTTTATTAGTTTCCAATTCATTACAAAACTGCACCTGTGCTTTTAGTAACCTAGTGTAACTAAGTTCAACATCACCAAATTTCAAGCCCTCAATACTTCTATTGATATTTACATAACCAATAATGGTTATAACAATAATTATTGCAGTAGAATAATATGAATTGTTAATGCTACATATTAGAAATGAAACTCCTATCATTAACAGTGGAATAACTGCAAATAAGTACCTAGGAGAAAAGAAATTTATGGATGCAAATAGCATGAATCCGATGCTTATTATCAGAAATGAAATTAGTAAGATAACTTGTTTTTTTAAACGTTTATTTTTTAGTACAATAAAGCTCACTAAAACAATTACTGTAGTTAATATATATATGGCATTTCGGCCTTGTGAAATAAACAAAACCATAAACGAACTACTCATTTTGTCTCCAAAATCTTCAAATGTTATCCAATTTGCATGTCTAGGAAAAAACAACCAACCAAGTTTATATTTTTGGATAATAAAAAAACTAAAACCAACAATAAAAACTAGAATTACCCTTATTGATAAATGAATAAAATTTCTTCTATTAATGGTTTTAAATATTAGCTGTGTTGCAGAAATCATAATAAACGCAGGAACAAGGCAATAGGCACTTTCTTTACTCCATAATGCTAAGACTAGGGTTATTGAAAACGATACCCACTTTTCTTTAAAATAAAAATAAAACGCCCATACAAAAAGCAAAGCAAGCCATACTTCAATTAATAAAAATGTGCTTTGAGCTAAAAAAATAGGTTGTATAGCCACTAATAAAGTAGCAATAAAAGCTGTGAAATAATTGTTAGCCCAATCATAGCTAATATAATATATGCTAATTAAAAGCGTAATTGAAATTAATAAGGGAAATATATGCGCTGCAAAAAGACTATACCCCCAAGTTTTAATCCATAATGAGGCAAGAAAATAAAAAAGCAAAGGATGCCCTGTGTATAAATCAGGATGAATACTTGCAGGCATAATACTAGGTCCAGACAAGGCCATGGTTCGAATAGCTGGAAGATACACCCATGCTTCATCCCAATAAAAAGGCAGAAATAATGCTTCCCATTTTATTATTACAAAACCTATTATTACAAATAGTAGCAACCATGTATAGTTTTGTTTAATAGGAAAAACCTTCGTCATGCTATTTAATATTTATAATTTTAGTAAGCCATATTTCAAAATGCAGTAAATAGCCCTAAAACCATCTTTTGCTCCGATTTTTTTACCTTCTGCATAGGTTCTTCCATAATACGAAATCCCTACTTCATAAATTCTAACTAATGGTATGCGAGAAATTTTAGCAGTAACCTCTGGCTCAAATCCGAACCTGTTTTCTTTAAGTGAAATTGATTTAACAATGTCAGCTTTAAACATTTTATAACAAGTTTCCATATCGGTTAAATTTAGATTAGTAAACATGTTAGACAATGTAGTTAAGAATTTGTTTCCTATTGAGTGCCAAAAAAACAAAATTCTATGTGGATTACCTCCCATAAATCTAGAACCATAAACAATATCTGCAAAACCATCCACTATAGGTTTTAATAATAAGTTATACTCATTGGGGTCATATTCTAAATCGGCATCTTGTATGATAATAATATTCCCTGTAGCTTCTTGTATTCCTGTCTGTATGGCAGCCCCTTTGCCTTTGTTCACAGAATGAGCAACATACTTAATGCTTGAAAACCTTTCAGCTTTCAATTGTAATACTACCGATTCTGTATTGTCTTTAGAGCAATCATTTACAATTATAATTTCTTTTGAAAAGTTATCAATAAGATTAACTTCATCAATTTTTTTTAATATTAAATGAATAGTTTTTGCCTCGTTATATGCTGGAATTACAATACTAAGTTTGTTGGACATAGAATTTATTTTGATTGCGAAGTTATAAAATGTTGATTTAATTCAAAGCTTGAGCTTCATTATAGAAAAATGGCATATAATATATATTTTATTTTTTACTATTTTGCCACATGCCAAATCAGGTTGAATTGTCAATTATAGTTCCTTTATACAATGAGGAGAAAAACATCACCAAGTTATGTGATGCTCTTATAAGTATTATTCAGAAATTAAATTATGCTACTGAAATATTGCTTATTGATGATGGCAGTAAAGACAACACGGCTAATATTATTAGTAGCATAGCTATTAGTGATGATAGATTTAATAGCATAATCTTATCACGTAATCATGGGCATCAGCTTGCCTTAACAGCAGGTTTTCGTTATGTAAGAGCAAGTAAAGCTATATTTATTTTAGATGGCGATTTACAGGATCCTCCTGAAATGATTGTTAATTTTCTTGAAAAATTTAACCAAGGATATGATGTAGTATATGGTATTAGAAAAAACAGGAAAGAATCCTTTTTAAAAAAACAAATGTATTGGTTTTATTACCGTTTAATTAAGAATATTGCTAATATAGACTTACCTGCAGATAGTGGCGATTTCGCACTGATAAGTCGCAAAGTTGTTGACTATTTAAATACCATGCCAGAGCAAAACAGGTATTTAAGGGGTATGCGAGCATGGGTTGGATTTAAACAAACGGGCATAGAATACAATCGTTCGGCACGACATGATGGTAAAAGTAATTACTCTTGGAAAAAACTATTCGAATTAGCATACAGCGGTATTTTTAATTTTAGTGATTTACCTGTTAAGTTCATCACTAGACTTGGAGTAATATCAACCATCATAGCATTGTTTTATTTAACAACTGTATTTATTAAAAGAATTTGGTTTGATGGTGTACCTGTTGGATTTACGGCATTAATTGCAGCCATTGTTATGTTTGGTGGCGTGCAATTAATTTCACTTGGTATAATTGGCGAATACGTTTTAAGAATTTATAAACAAGTTCAACAACGACCCTTATTTATTGTAGATAAAATTGTAAGAGATAAGAAAATTCATAATGGACAAGATTTTCAATCTTAGTCTTTGTCAGAAATAATTAGTTCAGCCATTTCCGCTGTTACTTCATGCCCTCCATCAAAATTAATTAACTTATGTTTCGTATTAATATAAAGTCGCATTAGATTTTCAATTCGCTCTTCAGCTACCAGCGAGTCCGCATTTCCTCTTACAAACACACTGGGTATATTAGCAAGCCTAACTGGTAAATACTGATGATATTCTTTGGCAATTTCGCCAGCATACAACACAAACTTATTGAATCTAAAATTATTACTCATTATCCACCGTGATGCAGTGGTTACGCCTTGAGAAAAACCAAATACGTTTATATTTATTTGCGGATTTTTTTCTAATTCAAATGAAACATATAACTGATTTAAAAAAGCACAATAATCTTTTATTTCATTCAATCTGTCTTCGCTCGACATCCAACTTGCAACGGGATTTCCAGCAAATCCTCTCGAATAAAATTTATTTAATCCTTCGGGTGCAACAAATAGAATTTCATCGCTTTCAAGGCCTTCAAATTTTTCTAAAATGTTTTTTGCCAATTGAGCATAGCCATGAATTATAAACCAAACATCTTTAGTTTGTTTACTCCGTTTACCAATAGTGAAATAGCGCGCAGTCTTCTTTATTTCTATATTACTTTCTAACATCAATGATGTATTTATTTCTTTTTCACCGCTTCATAAATAGCATCTTGTAAGCGAGTTCTTACATTTAACTCTGTTAGCTTTTTATTTTCTGCACTTGGACTTATTCTATTTGATAGAAATACAAATACCAAATTATTTTTAGGATCTGCCCAAGTACAAGTTCCTGTAAATCCTGTGTGTCCAAATGTTTGCGGAGAACATGAAACAGATGTTGGTGTGGCTTTGCCTACTTCAGTTTCTGGCTTATCAAATCCTAAACCTCTTCGATTGCCTTTTTTCATTTGCCTTTTGGTAAACAAATCAACCGTTGATGATTTGAATATTTGTCTTCCACCATAACTTCCACCATTTAATAGCATTTGCATAATAATGGCCACATCATTAGCATTTG
>CAIVPY010000089.1 GCA_903907885.1 uncultured Bacteroidota bacterium | reverse complement strand
TTCCGGATATTTAACCCCTATTTGCAAACAAAAAGATTTGACCCCGATTTTACTTACATAAAAAAATGGGTGCCCGAGTATCAGGAATTCGGATATCCAGAACCGATAGTAAACCATGAGATGGCCAGAAAACGTTGCCTGGAAACCTATGCAAATGCCTTAAGCAAACAATAGGGTCGCTATACGAAAATGTTGCTTTTATTTATTAAAACATGATTGATGCCAGCATAAACATCCATCAATTTTAATACGGCCTTTTCACCGCTATCCCCTAATTCAAGAGAATAATTGTTTACATACAAATCAATATGTTTACGCATCACATCTTCACTCATTTCCTGCGAGTACTTTCTGATATAGTCATTTATTTCAGGATAATTGGCAAAAGCATATTCAATACTTTTTTTTATCAATCCTTCCACTTCTTTCTGTAATGCTGTTTCAACACTTCTTTTAATAACAATACCCCCCAGCGGAATTGGCACATCAGTCTCTTGCTCCCAGTAATCTCCAAGATCTGTTATTTTTTTTAGGCCTTTATCCTGATAGGTAAACCGGTTTTCATGAATAATGACCCCAAGCCCTTTCCCCAACAAAACAAAATCTTCAATAGCGTCATACCGAAGAAATATTTTATTTTTTACAGTTGGATATTTTAAAGAAAAAAGTAAATGCGCAGTGGTATTTTCACCCGGAATCGCAATCAATTGTTCTTCCACATTCAAAAGTTCAGCATCTTTATTGGCAATTAACAAAGGCCCTACCCCATTCCCTAATGCACTTCCACTACTCAACAACTTATAGTGATCCAATACCAATGGCAGTACCCCATAACTAAGCTTTGTAATAGCCAGTTTCCCTTCAATCGCCCACTGGTTAAGGGTTTGCACATCTTCCAATACCGGCTCGAAACAAAATTCACCTGTGTCAATTTTTTTATTGACCAACGCATCAAAAATAAAAGTATCATTTGGACAAGGTGAAAAGCCAATGGTTAAATTCATGTGTTCAATTAAATAGTTGAGTCCAATGCCTGCTTTTAGCCGGCAGTAATTTGTTTGATTATATCCAAAAGTGTATTATTCAAATGCAGTATTGCTTCTTTCATTTTCCAATGAGCTTTGTTACGTTCTCCCACCTCATTACTGATACTTCGAAGCTGGAGAAATTTGACATTTTCCTGCAGGCATACATAATGTAACGCTGCGCCTTCCATACTCTCAATCTGTGCGTTAAATAGTTTTGTATACAATCCGGTCGTCTCCAATTTATCACTCACGGTATTAACCGTAATTGCATTCACCGATTTCAGCGTTGTCTTTATAAAAAATTCAGCGTTGTTTTCAAGCCAGCCTTCATGATAGGGGAATTCATTTTTTGAGATCAGCCCCATTTCAAATAAAGTTGTGAATTGATTCTTTTCTATAGCGCCCAAATCTGCAAAAATATCTTTTTGAACCACCACCGTTTCTCCCAAAGGTATTTCGGTCGTAAAAGAGCCTGCGATTCCTGCTTGGATAACAAAGTCATATTTTTTTTGCAACAGTTTTTTTTGCAATTGATACAAACAAGCTGGAACGCCGACTCCGGTAATG
>CAIVPY010000088.1 GCA_903907885.1 uncultured Bacteroidota bacterium | reverse complement strand
AGTTTCTAAATGTTCCCTTAGGGATACTTCGTACTATGGGTTTTTGCATGGCCATGTCCTTAAAGCGTTTGGCTTCATAATCGCTATTACTTTGCTTTAGCGATAAATCTAAATCATCAATAAAAGCATTTAAATCTGATGGCTCTTTGTCAAATTCTATCAACCATTCATGTCCACCTTTTTCTGTGCTATGCTCGTTAAAATAAATAGGTGCTGCTGTGTAATCAATGATAGATGCTTTGGCATTTTCGCAAGCTTTGTGAATAGCAAAATCAGCATTTTCTATCATCAACTCTTCGCCAAAAGCATTGATAAAATGCTTGGTGCGCCCTGTAATTTTAAAACGATAGGGTTTTAGCTCTGTAAACTTAATGGTATCGCCAATGATATAACGCCACAAACCTGCGTTGGTGCTAATAATAAGAGCATAGGTTTCGTCTATTTTTACCTCAGCTATCGAAAGGCATTTAGGATTTTCTTTGCCATACTCGCTCATGGGCATAAACTCAAAGAAAATACCATAGTCAAGCATGAGTAATAAGCTATCACTTTTTAAATTGTCTTGTAAGCCAATAAAACCCTCACTAGCGTTATAAGTTTCAATGTAATTCATCCCAGACGAACGAATCAGGCTTTTGAATTTTTGTTTGTAAGGAGTGAAACTCACACCTCCATGAACATACAATTCTAAGTTTGGCCATATATCATTTAGGTTACTTTTGCCTGTTAGTTCAAATAATTTTTCAATTAATACAATTGTCCAAGTGGGTACACCCGAAATATTGGTTACATTTTCATCTAAGGTTGACAATGCCATTTTTTCTACCTTGTCGTCCCAATTATCCATCAATGCTATTGATAAATCTGGGGTTCTAAGGAAATGAGCCCAAAAGGGCATATTCTGCATCATCACTGCAGATAGGTCACCATAAAACGACTCATTGCTCATTTTATTAACAGTATGACTTCCACCAATAATCAAGCCTTTGCCATCAAAAATATTGGAGTTGGGGTTTTGCAAAAGATAAAACAACAAAGCATCCTTCCCACCTTGGAAATGGCAAGCATCAAGACTTTCGTAGGTTACAGGAATGAACTTACTCTTATCACTGGTTGTGCCTGATGATTTGGCAAACCAATATACTTCGCTTGGCCAAATGATATTTTGTTCGCCTTGTTTTAGTCTTTCTATATAATGCTTAAACTCGTCATAGCTAGTTAGTGGTACTCGGCTACGAAAAGCCTCATAGTCGGTAATAGATTTAAAGTCATAGATGTTGCCAAATTCAGTATTTTCGGCACTTTTGATGAGTGTCATCAATTGTTCTTCCTGCACTGCATGGGGCTTATCCATCAGCCTTTCGATAGCAGGAACGCGCTTTTTAAGATACCAGCTAACCAATGAATTTATGAAAGGCATATAAGAGAATTAGGTAGCGAAATATAGATGAAATATCCCAATCCTACAAGTGATTTTTACTTTTGGTATTGCAAAGCAAAATCACGAATGAGGCGGAAAGCTTCGTTATACTTCGAAAAAGTAAGTGCCTCAAACGAATCGTCCACATCGTGGTAGTAGTGGTAGTCGCCCATTAGGTAAAAGAAAAACGACTTTACTCCAGCCTCAGTAAAATAATAGTGGTCACTATTTTGTGCTTTACCACGGGCATTAACAGTTACCAAATAATTGCTGTCTGCATTGATGCTTTGCAGCATCAAAAACTCGTCTTTAAATTCGGTGGCATTCACTGCAGTCATGCCTTTATCTCCTGTTCCCATTAAATCTAAATTGAGTAATAATGCTATTTGATTGAGAGGGAAAAGTGGGTTTTGGGTATAATAATAAGAGCCCATTAAGCCAATCTCTTCGCCTGTAAAAGCAATAAAAGCTACAGAATATTTTGGAGGATGGCTTTTGAAATAGTTTGCCATATCCAACATCATGGCCACTCCGCTAGCATTGTCGTTGGCTCCCGGGAATATGGTGTTTTCGCCAAACATGCCCAAATGGTCGTAGTGTGCCGAAAATACAATGAATGAATCGGGTTGGGTTTTGCCTTTAAAATAACCCACTATGTTTTGGGTATTGTGAAATTTGTATTGTGCATCTATATTAACATTCAGTTCAACCATAAAGTGAGTTAAACGCCCTTTTTTTATTTGTATGATAGGGTAGGAGGCCCACTCGGGGAGCACACTCCAAGTAAATTTTTCTAAGTCGCGGGTGATTATACCTTTGGCTTTGATGGAATTGTTTGATACCAATTTGAACCTTTCAGGATGAACGAATTGGGTGTTTTTAAGATGATCGAAAAAGATAAACTTGTTGCGAGCTTTTCCTTCTAACTTGCTAAATTCACTGCTATTATCAATGCTTGAAGAGTCGATGTATAGAATTTTAAATCGTCCGCTAATCTTAGGGCAGCCAGCATTCACCATAAATTCAGTGCCAGGTAATAGCTCTACATCATCAACACCCAATTCAGCAGTTGAGGGAAAGTAAACCACAGGAAAACCCAGTTCTTGAAAATAATCACCATTAAAATTTTGAAGACCTAATTTTTTGTATTCAGCTTTAATAAAGTCAGCTGCTTTTTGGTTACCCTCATTCACATAGCCTCTGCCAGCAAAATCTTTGCTGCAAAGGGTTTCTACTATGTTGCGGGCATACTCAAGGTTTTGCCCAAACGAAAATCGGAAAGATAGAATGAAAGCGAGGATGAAAATATTTTTCATCAGTCGGTTTTTTATAAAGGCTTAACTGAAAACTCGTAAGTTTCCATAATCAAGTTGGCAAGCAATTTTTTGCAGGCAGTATCCACCAATTCTTTTGCCGAAGCTTCATCATTTGCTTCCACTTCAAGGCTGATGTGTTTACCTATTCTCACATGGTCAATCTGTGGCAAACCCACATTTTTCATTGAGCCCGAAACGGCTTTTCCTTGAGGGTCTAACAAGGCTTTTTGAGGCATGACATCTATTTCAGCTTTAAATTTCATTTCTGTATAAATTTATTTTGTATGATGGATAAAAGGACGTAAAAAACAATGCACAAAGCTACACCTAAATAGGTAAATATTGCCAACGAGATCAAACAAATTAGTAAAAATATAAACTGTATTTTGTTGTCGTTCCAATTTAAACTTTTGAATTTCAAGGCAAATAAAGGTATTTCAGCCACCAATAAATAAGCCGATACAAAAGGGAAAATTATAAGGAACCAATTGTTTGTGAAAAAAGCGGCTGCACCCCACGCATCATTCTCGATAATGTAAGGAATGGCTGCTATGAAAAGGGTATTGGCAGGTGTTGGAACCCCTATAAACGAGTTGCTTTGTCGGGTATCTATATTGAAATTTGCTAATCGAATGGCTGAAAAAATAGGTATTAAAAATGCCACATATGTACAAACAAAAATAAATGCTACATGCTGAGTGAAAGGGGTGGTAAACACCATATAATCCTGACTAAGCATATACATTATCATACCTGGAGCTACTCCAAAACTTACCATGTCGGCAAGTGAATCTAATTGTTTGCCTATATCAGAATGGGCTTTGAGGGCACGGGCTGCAAAGCCATCAAAAAAATCTAAAATGGCTGCAATGCCTATGAAAATTCCTGCTTGAGTAAGTTCGCCATTTAGTGCAACTATGATGGCTTGACATCCAAAAAATAAATTTAGTGATGTGATGGCATTAGGAATATGTTTCTTCACGAGGATATATAATTTGTTTGCAAAATATACAAAAACACTTAGTTAAAAAATCTTAATGTGGGGATGATTATGAACAAGAAATGTATAAAATTAATCCGTTGTACTATTGAAATACTATTGTTTTTATGACTTTAAAAGAAACTTATTTACATCGCAAAGCCTAGATAAATGTTTGTAAGGAAGCGTGTGTGGGGCTGACAAAATAGCGGGCGTGCATCGAGGCTTGCGGGTAGAAGCATTATTTTGTCTAGACTTTTGTAACTTTTGGTCAATGCAAAAGTTAGAGAAAGAAAAAGCATTTCTCACTTTTCAAAACACAAAAAGCAAGCAAAAGTGTTTCGATTTTCAAGGTGCTACCAGCCAACACCCTTCGACCCTGCTCAGGGTGACAGACTCAAAAAGATTACTCCTTGTCGCTTAAAATATTTTACTCAAATGTAGCATCATTGCGAACGAAACGTAGTGAAGTGTGGCAATCTGTTTTTATTAGATTGCTTCGTACCTCGCAATGACGTTTGCACCCACTGTGAAAATAGGCTTCGCGAAATGAAAAATTTGTTTCGAAATTTCAACCGTACAATGGGTAAAGAATGATTTAAGCCATCACAATGTTGCTATCGATTAGTAGCTCTTCGTTTCTGAATTTAAGCAGCACATTTGCCACGGTAACCACATCTTTTTGACAATATGTTTTAATACGTTCGAGGTCTTTATCGAGCCAATATACTTGCCACACCATGCTACCATCAATATCGTCTTTTGGGGTGGGCACATCAAAACAAGCAGCAAGCAAATCCAATGAAGTGAAACTTTTATAATCGCCAAACTTCCACAATTCCATACTGTCGAGCAGGTTTACCTCCCAAGGTTTTTTACCAGCTGTGTTTAATATGTGAGGTATTTCGATGCCATTAATTAAACACCTTCTGGCAATGTATGGATAGTCGAACTCTTTGCCATTATGGGCACAAAGCGAGTTGCCAGCATCGCTAAAATGTCTTTCTATCATGTTGCAAAAACTAGTTAACAATTCAGCTTCATTATGACTATAAAATGATTTTACCCTAAATTGATACTCTCGTCCGCTGCTGCTAAAAAAGCCACAACTGATACACACAATTTTGCCAAACTCGGCATAGATGCCTGCACGGTTGTAAATGTCTTCGGGTGTTTGATTTTCTTCTTTCTTTAATATGGCCGATTTCTTTATCCATAGTTCTTTCCATCGCTCGGGCAATTCGTTATAACTTGCATATTGCGGAACGGTTTCTATGTCTAATATTAGAATCTTGGTAAGGTCGATGTGGCGTATCATAGCATTGTATATTCTTGTACACACAAGAATAGAAATATGTTTGAGAATTTGCAAATAGAATTTACAAAGCCATTACCTTACATTAACTTCTTTCATAAATAAGAAACTTATAGGCGAGTAGGCTTAATAGGGGGATTTTTTAAAATGAACATTTTCAGCCGATGTTCTCATCCATTCAAACACTATCCTATACTATAATCTTGTACTATAATCTTGCAGGCGGGACGCCTGCAAGGGTAAAAGAATTTATAATAATATTTTTCCATATCATTGTATAATGAAAAGATTAGCCTTCTTACTTATTTTCATACTTGGCTTTTTGTTGACACAAGCCCAACAGAAAATTAGATTTTTCAAGGAAAAGTCCGATCGAGTTTCCAAGACATATACCTTGCCAGTATCGGTTACTTGCACATTTTTGGATGGAAGTAAAAAGCGATTAATGCTTGAGAAAATAATTGGGGACAGTTTGGTTTTTGAAAAATACTACAATCAGGATAAAATCTATGATTGCACTTCAAATAAAATACTAAAAATGAATTTTCATAAAAAAGGAGAATATGTTTTATTCCCCTTAACTATTGGAGTCGTTGGACCCACATTAGCATTTGGTTATATTAGCTTAAACCTTCTATTTAATTTGAAATCTGAAGCGGCTGTTATTTTACCTATAACAAGTCTTTTAACTTTGGTAGGAGGAACTTGTAGTTATTATCTCATAAGGAATTTACCTTATTCTTACCGTACTTCAAAATGGAAAATTCATGAAAAATAATAGTTATATTTTAGTGCTAATATTCTTACTTAATTTTAGTTTATCTTACTGTCAAAAAGTTGAATTAAAGAAAAATGGCACCCAAAGAATCTATCAATTCAGACTTCCTAAATACATTACTTTAGATTATCAAACTGATTCAGGTATATTGCATATTGAAGCAAAAGCAATTAATTATAAGTTCCCATTAATGACAATTATGGAGCACAAAAAAACTACCAACATAGATGTTAGAAAAATCAATAAGTTAGAGTATAATTCTAGAATTGCTGGACTGTATTATATTGGTGCTATTACAACAAGTATTATTACCCTGTCATTTCTTCCACCTTTATTTCTAAGCAGGAATAGCCTTGAAGATTCTTTTGAAATCATTCTATTTGCCTGTATACCCGCATCTTTAAGCTATTTACAACTATACGAAGCCGATAGAAAGTTTAACACCAAAAACAAATGGAGTTTTGTTAAATAGTTTAATCTATCAACTGACAGCCAACAACTGCCAACTAAAAAGTAAAAGTCATTCCACCCAATAAATTAAAGCCATACACATTGTAATTTAACCAGCGTTGGTATTGGTTGTTGGCAAAGTTGTTTATGTTTAAGAAAGCAGATACATGTTTGTTATATCTATAATCAATGGCAAAATTGGCATCTACCATGGCATTTAGTTTTACTTCTTTTTTATCATTGATGTTATATGATGTTCTCTCGTTCATATAGAACAAATCCAATTTGAATAGGAATTTATCAGCTATATTCAAACTGTTGTTCCACTTGGCTTCAAAGCTAGGTTTAGAATAGGGTTGACCCAATTTCTCCATGCTGTAGCCATAATTAGTAAGCGTTAAACCCGTTCTGAATTTCTCACCAAAATGGTGGTTCAATTCTAACTGCATGGTGGTAAGAGTTACTTTGCCATTATCATACAAAGGCAAATGAGAATACCTACCCGATTCATACCCGAAGAACAACATGTTTTTGTAATTGGCTACCGAACCATAGATGCTAAAGAATGTGCGCTTGCCAAGACTTCCTTTCAATCCTAAATAGAATTCAATTTGTTTGTTTGTATTATAAATGCCATGCAAAGCAGAATCACTTCTTCCCAAGGTAAAAGGATTTTCGCTGCTAATGCTGCGGAAAGTGTTTTTCTTATAGTCGCCCGTTAATCCAGCATAAGTAGTTAGTTTTTCTTTGATGATATGATAACCCGCTTCAGCCACTGGGTAAAAGAAAACACCCGATTGGTCTGAGCGATTGCTATCGCTCATATAGGTTAAATTGAAACCACCTTTTAAGTAAAAATCGACATCGTTTAAAGTAACTCTAGGGTTAAAATCGAAATAAGTTCTATTGTATGAAAAGTCTTTATAGCCGGTATTATTGATGTTAATTGCGGTTTTCAAATCAAATAAAACACCCACATACCTTTTGCTAAAAATACCTGCTGCTAAAAAATCATTGTCCGTTACGTCCTTATTATTGCTGCAGTTATAGTAATTAGCATTCACCTTCAACGACAAGT
>CAIVPY010000087.1 GCA_903907885.1 uncultured Bacteroidota bacterium | reverse complement strand
TAATTGTTTGGCAAAAGCCGTTTTTGTATCCATATAAACAGGGATACTTAGCTTATATTCTTTGGTAAAATTTTTGACTTGGGTTTTGTTGAAATAAGTTCCTGAAACAATACCGAAGAATCTGAAACCTTTGCTTTCAAATTGGCTTTTAAGTTGGTTGATGTTTAAAGAATAGCTTTGGCACAATGGGCATTCGGGTGAAAGAAAATATATTACCGTAGCTTTATAATTTGAATAGTGATCTATTGAAATCATCTTTGAATCTAGCGTTTCAATCTGAATTTTTTCAATTAATCCTGAAGGAGGAAGCCATAAGAGTGAAAGTATAAGAAAAAGGGATTTCATTGGAGACAAATATAAAACAGCTAAGCTATTTTTAGCTTGGTTTGTTATTTAAAATAAAATTTAATCGCTGCCCGTTCCCCGCAAAAGGATTCACCCTTCTTAAGCTTTTTAGGGCTTAAAATTAAAAAAAAATTGTTTAGTTTATATTCCAAAATCCCATAGAGCGCAGGCTAACACTATTGCCTATTTTTATTTTTGAGTAGTAATAAATTGCTTTTGTGCATTTAACCCAAGTGTTATCTGTGTATTTATAAAATAGGGCGCTTGTTAACTTGTGTTTGTATTTTGAGTTTATGTCGTAACCACAGATGTTTGATATAGGATAGGCGTTGTCGTATGAATATTCTGTTTTATCTGCTTTTTCCCAGTTCTTATTCTGTTTGTTCCATTGGTATTTTATGTTCATATACATATTGCCAACTGAATCAAAAAAACACTCCGACTTGTTCTGGTTTTCCCACATGCTGTCGGTTTTGTTCCAAGCCTGTTGTGTTTCGGTCTCAATATTGGTTAGAGTGTTAATTTGTAATTTACGTTTACTAGCCAAAGTCCAATCAACATTAAATACATTCCAATCGTATAACACACACGAGTCGAATCTGCTGTTGGGGCTATAGGTATATTCTTCTTTGCTAGCCCTCCCCCACTCTTCTTCTTCGACATTCCAGTGGTATTGTATTTTGCTCTTGCATTGGTTATCGTTTTCAAACAACAATTCGTTTTTAGCTGTTTTTTGCCAATCATTCAAATTGTCATTCCAAGAATAATGTAAAAGAGACTTGTTATTACCATATACATCATATCCATAATCTAGCTTAGCATTATTTTCCCAGTTCTTGGTGTTTGAGTTCATCAATAAATATGTGGCATTTGCTATAAATCCATTTGAGTCGTAAGAATATATTTGTTTATAAAAAGGGATTTGCGTTGCATCATTATAGATGTAATAATAGATGCTATCGCCTCTTAAGGTTTTGGTTTTATATTGATTGATTGGCTTCGTGTTGGTGCAGGCCAATACTATCAAAAACATAAAAACAGGAATTATTAAAGAATGCCCTGAACTTTTCATATAAAACAATTGGCGTACAATTTATTAATTTCTGCGAAGCCAATCTGCTATATCTTTAATAAGATAATCGGGTATGTTTCCTTTTTTATAATATTCGTAATATTCTGACGGGTTTTCACCCTCCATCATAATATGATTGAGTTTAGGATATAGCACAAATTCAACTTGTTTGGTGTGTTTCAACTTTTTCTTCCACAAATCATAATTCTTTATTCCAGTTTGGTAGTCTCGTCCTAGCTGAATAATTAGAATGGGTTTGTTCAATTTCTTAGCGGTGTTAATATGGTCGTATTTGTTCATCCATTGCCAATACTCTGGGCTAACACCAAAAGGCATTGAATCTTTGGGTGTATTTTCATCAAACTTTCCTTTAAGAGCAAACAATGCGTGTCGAGTCTGTTCCTCGTAAGTATGAGCTTTCTCGGGGGTCATTACCTTCAAATATTTATATTGCTCAATCATGTTTTCTAAGGTGTTTAGCGAGTTTGTCCCTATCATTATTATCCCTTTAATACTAGATGAATGTTGTGCAATAAATGGCGAAAGAAAACCTCCTTGACCATGTCCAATAATATATATTTTACCAGTATCAATATCCGTTCTTGTTTTCATTTGAGCAATTATTTTGTTGATGTCAAACAAATATTCTTCTTCGGGAGTAAATCGTTTTTTAAGGTTATAAAAACTCATCAGACCTAAATTATACTCAACCGATCTTTTATCGTATCGCAACACCGCAAATCCTTGCTGGGTGAGCATATATGCCAAATCTCTGTAGGGCTTGTTAGGCTCGTAATCAAAGTCTCTATCTGTGGGCCCGCTTTCTCCAACTATTATCAATAAAGGTGGCTTTATGTTTGGTATTGGTAAGGTTAAACAAGCTTTTAGTGATAGACTATCAAATCCCACTTTTATTTTTAATTCTTTTACTTTGTTAATATCAAAACTTCGTGGTGGTGTGTATGCTTTGGCAGATGAATTAAAACCAATATTTGTTATCTTATTATTTGGGTCGG
>CAIVPY010000086.1 GCA_903907885.1 uncultured Bacteroidota bacterium | reverse complement strand
TGGAAATCTTGTTCTCAAAATCGCTCTTAATAAAAAAAGACGAACGTGGTTTTCTGGTTTATGGAACTATCCTAAAGAGTATAATTTCCCTTTCTTATTTGCTAATGCGTAATTTGGGTTTAAAAAATATGGAGTTAGAGATACTTTTCATTTTGAATATATTGAATTAAAAAAACGAAATGATTTGCGAACTATTGATAATATAGGAGCAAAACAAGAACTTAGTTTAAATGAATTGAATCTTAGTCTTGAATATTATTTTGAAACGAGCATAAACGATAAAAAATATGGACTTATTAAGAAAGGTAATATTAAGTACTTTTTAAGCTATTTGAATAAGGATAAAGTAAATATCAACACTAAATTTAAAATCAAGTTCATAGAAATTTATCCATTATAAGTATCGGCTATAAACAATTTTCCCCCGATTGATTTCCTTACTAAACCGCATTGCATTTACAGCTTATTTCAACTAAAATTGAAACCCCATACAGCGCAGCATGAAATTTAAAATCGACTTTGACATAGAACCTTTGCATCCCAAAATCAATCATGCCGATGTTTTGTTTTTTGTTGGGTCGTGCTTTGCTGAAAATATAGCGGCTAAATTGTATGAAAATAAATTCAATGTCCATTTAAATCCCAACGGAATTATATTCAATCCCATCAGTATTTTCAATATGATTGATATGCTTTGTGATGATAAGAGGGCAGAAGAAGGTGATTGTATCCAATCAGACGAAATGTGGTACTCTTTTCAACATCATAGCGTTGTTAGAGCCTCTACTAAAGAGGAATTAATGCTGAGCTTAGGTCAAATTCATTTAGATGCTAAGGCAGCTTTGATGCAGGCTAAACACCTAGTAATTACTATGGGTTCGGCTTGGGTGTATGAGCATATTATTACAAAAAAGATTGTTGCTAATTGTCATAAAGTTCCGCAAAATCAATTCACAAAAAGATTGCTATCAACAGAAGAAATCATTTCAGCATTCGAGCAAATGTTTAAGAAACTTAAAGTATTTAACCCTGAAATACATATCGTGTTAACAGTAAGTCCTGTTAAGTATTTAAGGGATGGGGTGGTTGAAAACAACCTGAGTAAATCTACATTGTTATTGGCGGCAAACACCTTGAAAGAAAAATACCATCTAAACTATTTCCCTGCCTTCGAGATTGTGAATGATGAGCTACGTGATTACAGATTTTACGATTCCGATTTGGCTCATCCAAGTGCAATTGCCATTGATTATGTGTTGGATAGGTTTGTCGAAACTTGTATGAGTTCAGAGTCCATATTATTAATGAAGCAATTAGATGAAATTATTAAAGCCTACAAACACAGGCCTTTTAATGAAGAAACCCTACCACATAAAAACTTCAAAAAACGATATTTACAAAAAGCAAAACAACTCAATATCGACTACCCTTATCTTGATTTGAGAGATGAAATTTTGTATTTTTCGGTTTGATAATCAAATTAATAAAATTTGATTGTCATTTGTTTATAGTAAAAAACGAAGAATGACTATTTTGCAGCCATGGAAAATTTTGTGGTTTCTGCTCGAAAGTACCGCCCGTCAAGTTTCGATACGGTTATAGGTCAGCAGCACATTGTACAAACCTTAAAAAATGCAATTAAAAACAAGCATTTGGCACACGCATTTTTATTTTGCGGACCACGTGGTGTGGGTAAAACCACCAGTGCGCGTTTGCTTGCCAAAACCATCAATTGTAATAATTTGTCAGCAGACACAGAGGCTTGCAATGAATGCGACAGCTGTAAAGCTTTTAATAATAATGTTAATTTTAATATTTATGAATTGGATGCCGCATCCAATAATTCGGTAGATGAT
>CAIVPY010000085.1 GCA_903907885.1 uncultured Bacteroidota bacterium | reverse complement strand
GTGGTAGCTCGTTGGGCTCATAACCCAAAGGTCGTAGGTTCGAGTCCTGCCTCCGCAACCAATAAAATCAAGGGTTTTCAGAGTTTTCTGAAAACCTTTTTTTGTTAACCTGTGCCAAGTGTGCAAAAAAAGCAAAAATCTTCACTTTAGTTCTACTTTCAAGCACCCCGAAAATTTCGTCAAAATTACAACGTGTTTGTAAGCCTATTATACAATTAGAACTTGTATGATAATAAAACAATTAGTATTATACATTTATTTCTTAAAAAACTCAATCACTTTTTCGGCCATTTCAAGACCTATACGATTTTGGGCTTCTTTAGTGCTTCCTCCAACGTGCGGGCTAAGAGAGACATGAGGGTGGGATAAAATGTCCATGTTAACGGGCGGCTCTTTTTCGAACACATCTAGGCCTGCAAATGCTACCTGACCTGAGTTTAATGCTGCCAATAAATCAGTTTCGCTTATTACACCTCCTCTGGAGCAATTGATTAACCCAACACCACGTTTCATTTTCGCCATTTTTCTGGCATCCACTATTGCTTTATCTCCTTCATTAAATGGTACATGAAATGTTATGAAGTCACTATGCATTACCACAGACTCTTCACTAACAGTGTTAATATTTACCTTAATTCGAGAGTTTTGTCCCAATGCAGGTAAATCCAAACTTAAATCAATTGTGCTAACAAAAGGGTCGAAAGCAAGAACTTTCATACCTAAGCCAATAGCTATTTTGGCTACTTCTTGACCTATTCTGCCAAAGCCATAGATTCCCATGGTTTTGCCTTTTAGCTCAATACCTTCTGAAGCAATTTTTTTCAAATTGCCAAATTCAGTATTTCCTTTATCAGGCATCACACGATTAGTTATTTGTATGAATCTGGCACCGGTAAAAATATGTGTGAACACCAACTCTGCTACAGAAATACTTGAAGAGGCGGGAGTGTTAACTACTTTAATTCCTTTGTGTTTAGCATATTCCACGTCTATATTGTCCATACCAACACCTCCTCGACCTATTAATTTTAAGTTAGGGCAAGCGTCAATTAAATCTTTACGCACCTTTGTAGCACTACGAACCAAAATGGCATCATAATTATTTAATTCTGTTGAAAGATTTTCTTGAGCTATTTTTTCAGTTATTACTTCAAATCCCGCTGCTTCTAAAATTGATTTTCCATTGGCATCAATGCCATCATTTGCTAATATTTTTGTCATTTTTTCTATTAAAAATTATAAAGTTAAATGTTTTAACTATAACTAATTCAACATTTATAATTTATCATTTAAAATTATTTTTTACTTACTTCAAACTCTTTCATTGTATCTACCAAAGCTTGCACACTTTCTAATTCCAAAGCGTTGTAAAGACTTGCTCTTAATCCACCTACTGAGCGATGCCCTTTCAAACCACTTAGATTTCTTTCTTTGCAAAGCTTCAAAAACTCATCTTCAAATGACTTGTCGTTCAAAACAAAATTTACATTCATTCTACTTCTGTCTTCATTAGCTACTGTTCCAACAAACAATGGATTTCTATCAATTTCAGCATACAACAAATCCGCTTTGGCTTTGTTGCGTGATTCCATAGCTTCTAAACCCATGCCTTTTATCCAACGCAACGTGTGCATACAAACAAATATGGCAAATACACTTGGGGTGTTGTACATACTGCCATTTTCAATATGTATTTTGTAATCAAGCATGGTAGGAATTTTTCTTGAAGTACGTTTTTCTAAAAAAGATTTTTTAATGATAACCAAAGTAGTTCCGGCAGGACCCATGTTTTTTTGAGCACCTGCATAAATCATATCAAACTTATTGGCATCAATTGTGCGACTAAAAATATCTGAACTCATATCGCAAACCAAAGGAACGCCATTTGTATATGGAAAATCAAACATTTCGGTTCCATAAATGGTATTGTTACTTGTGCAGTGAAAATATTTTGAATCTGCAGGAACTGTAAAGCCTTTTGGTAAATATGAGAAGTTTTTATCTTCACTTGAAGCAAGCACATTCACATTACCAAACATTTTTGCTTCTTTTATTGCTCTTCCTGCCCAAACTCCTGAATTTATATAGGCAGCTGTTTCGTTTTCTCCCAAAAAATTCATGGGTAACATATCAAACTGAAGGCTAGCTCCGCCTTGTAAAAATACTACTGCATAATCATCATTTAACCCGAGAATATCTTTCACCAATTGGCAGGCTTCAGCAACTACAGCTTCGTATTCTTTACTACGATGACTTACTTCAATTAAAGACAATCCTGTACCTGCAAAATTTTGCAAAGCCTCAACACTTGCGTCAATTGCAGCCTTTGGCAATATGGCTGGCCCTGCCGAAAAATTGTGAATTTTACTCATGGTGTTTAATTTAAATGAGCATCAAAGTAATAGTCGTATAAGCTAATAACCAAAATTTATGTGATAAATTTGTCCATAATATAATTCACATTCTAAAGCAATGTAAATTTTACGATATTCGCTTAAAATTAATCTGATGAAAACGCTCCTCCTTCTTCTAAGTATTCTTATCTCAATACCTTGTTTTTCGCAGCGTAAAGCCCAGCAACTAGACGAGCAACAAGTGGATGAACAAGCTAAAATTGAACAATATGAAGGCACAAAGAAATCTTCTTTTGCAGACAAGTTGTATTATGGTGGCAATTTCGGGTTGGCATTTTCTACCAATAATTCTTATTTTCTAATTCAGCCAATTGTAGGTTATAAATTAACAGAAAAATTTTCACTAGGTATTGACCCTTTGTTTGTATACTCTTCAATAACAGCAACAAATTCGTATAACTCTTCTACTAAAAAGTTTTCAACTACTGTACTTGGACCTGGTATATTTGCGAAATATAATGTGGTAGAAAATTTATTTGGCTATGGAGAATATCAGGGAATTAGTTTCACAGCACCCGTTTATGATGTTTCAAAAGCTGATTTTGTAGATAAAGATTTCTGGAACAATAATTTGTACCTAGGCGGTGGTTATATGGCAGCAGGTTCGGGCAAAGGAGGAACTTATATTATGCTATTATATAATGTTTTGTATGATGCTAAAAATACTTTTTATGGCCGCCCTTACGACATCAGAATAGGATTCTTGTTTTAAAAGTGTAAACCCAACTGTGCCAGAAATATTAAAACAACTTTAGGCTTCAAAACTATTGTGAATGCCACACCATATACAGCTCCCCAAAAATGAGCATCATGGTTCACATTATCTGCTTGTTTTTTATCCATGTAATATGAATAAAAAAGATATAAAATGCCAGCCACTATGCCTGGAATAGGTATAAAATACAAATAAATTTTCGCAAAAGGTTGAAACAAAATAGAGGCAAACAAAACGGCCGAAGTTGCTCCAGAAGCACCTAAGGAATTATAACCCGAATGATTTTGGTACTTGTAAAAAGTGGGTAGATTGGCAGCAAAAATAGACGATACATATAAAAGCAAATAGGCCACTATTGCGGTGCCTCCAAATAATTGTTCATAGTAATACTCAACCATATTTCCAAAACTATAAAGCACAAACATGTTTACAAAAAGGTGCATCCAATCGGCATGAATAAAACCAGATGATACAATGCGATACCATTCTTTGCTGTTTTTGGTTTGATAAGGATTTAGAATCAGCTTGTGCATACCCATTGGGTTGTAGAAAGAATAAATGCTAAGGGCTGATGTAAAAATTATGATAATTAAAGTGATACTCATTTGAACTTTGAAAAATAATGTTGCAATGTTGCAACTTTATAAGCCATTATCAAAATGCCAAAAATTGGAATATTATCAGATACCCACGGATACATTAATCCTAGCTTGTATAGTTTTTTTGCAAACTGTAACGAAATATGGCATGCAGGTGATTGGGGCACTGCCGAAACTGTTAAGTTGTTAGAAAATTTCAAACCCATTCGTGCTGTTTATGGAAATATTGATGGACAAGATGTTAGGTTGATTTATCCCGAAGTTAACCAATTTATTTACGAAGGGCTGCAGGTTTGTATGCTACATATTGGTGGTTATCCCGAAAAATATTCTCCACTTTTTAAAAAAATCCTAAAAATATCACCACCAGATTTAATGATTTGTGGACACTCTCATATTTTAAAAGTAATGAGAGATAAAAAAAACAATTTGTTGCACATTAACCCGGGAGCAGCTGGAAATCACGGATTTCATCAAATTTGCACAGCCATCAGGGTAAATATTTTTGAGGGTAAATTATCTGATTTAGAAGTGTGGGAACAAAAAAGATAAGAAATATGATGCAACCCATTTGAATTTGATATTGACATACACATAAATATTACTATTTTGCTAACCTGAATTTAATTAAATATGAAAAATATAATTTTTACTCTAAGTGCTTTGATTTTGTTTTGCTTTGGTGCCAATGCACAAAATCTCAAGTGTGGTACTACTCAGTATAATCAGTTGTTGAGAGATCAAAATCCTGATTTGTATTTACAACAAAGAAACCAATTTGAACAAGGTTGGGCTCAATACCGCGAAATTCATAAAGACGAGATTAAAACTAATATTTTAAAGAAAAGTGCTCAACCGAAATATATCATTCCTGTGGTAATTCATGTAATGCACAATTACGGTAGCGAAAATATTTCGGATGCCCAAATTCAAGCAACCATTACCTTAATGAATGACTTTTATAAAGGAAACAAAGCCAAAAATGTTCGCCCTGTTTTTCAGCATTTAATAGCTGATTGCAGCGAAATAGAATTTAGATTGGCTAAAAAAGATCCAGAAGGAAATTGCACTACAGGTATTACACGTACCCAAACTGAGCAAACTGTTAATGCAACAAATGAAATAAAAAAACTTATTTGTTGGGATACTAAAAGATATTTGAATTTTTGGGTTACTGAATCCGTTCTTTCAAACGGAAAAGCAGTAGGTGGATATGCTCAACTTCCTTTTGGGTTTAGTCCAGCTAATACTGATGGAATTATTTTGGTTGGTAGTCAATTTATTGCAGATAATACAGGTGCACACGAAGCTGGGCATTGGTTTGGATTGTCTCACCCTTTTGAGGGAGATAGCTGTGATATTAATGGAGATAATATTTTTGATACCCCTCCGACCTATTTCACTTATAGCAAAAACCAAGTTAACTCAGGTAGAGGTGATTCGTGTTCACATCCATTAACCAACACTTGTTCTACAGACAATCCTGATTTGCCAGATATGATGGAAAACATTATGGATTACTTTGGCGGTTCGTGCAGCAGCGTTATGTTTACATTGGAGCAAAGAGCAAGAATGTTTTATTCATTAGAAAATTATAGAAGTCAATTATGGGCTGCCGATAATTTAGTGAACACTGGTGTGCTAGATGCTACCACTCCATGTACACCAATACCATCATTTGGTATTACTTTAAACAATGTTTCAACCTCAACAACCACTTGTGCAAACAACTCTTATACTTTCCGTCAAACATCCTATAATGGAACTGTTACTTCTGCCGAATGGACATTTGATGGGGGTACACCCAATACGTATTCTGCAGCTACAAGTTCTGCATTAAATTCGCCAACTCCAGCTATTACTTATGCTAATCCAGGAAGCTACGATGTGAAATTAAAAGTTACGGGACCTTCAGGAAGCAGAGATACTGTTTACAAAAATTATATTACCATTTTGCCATCTACAGCTACTCTGCCTAAAAATGCGTACAATGCTAATTGGGATAATTACCAAGCGAACGGTTGGTATTTTGAAAACGAAAATCCAACAACAAAAATTCTTTGCCAAATATAATCTGTACCTAATGAAGGTGCGGTTTTAGGTATAAAAGAAATAGGGCTAGC